>DUQT01000011.1 GCA_012837655.1 Actinomyces sp.
CGTACGCCGCAGTTAGGAACTCGGGAATGTCTGGCATGTAGACCGTCGCCATCTTTCCGGGCTCTTTTTGGTCAATTACTGCGTCGAGGCGCTTGCAGACTGTCTCAATGGTGCGATCTAGTTCTGGACCGCCCTTTGCGTTTCTGGTTCTGGCGTCTCGTATTGGCATTTCTATGGATGCGTCCCCACTGCGGAACTCGGCTGACCAGGTTATGTGAGCGTAGTTGCCCTGGAGGTCAACGCGCCCCTTTAGGGTGGCTGTTCCAAGGTCCTCGGTGTCAGCGTCAACTTGAGTCAGTCGGGGCGCGAAGTTCACTAGGAAGTCGACTCGGTCGCGCGCGGGTATTAGGATCCTTCGCCTAGTTCTGGCTAGGCGGATTAGCTCCCTCTGCCCCGGCCCCAGTTGGGCTAGTTTTCGATCGTCGAACAAAACCAGGTTTGCCGGCTCGATTAGTTTGAAGTTCGTCGTTCGTTTGCCTCCAATGGAGGCAACAATTGAAAGTTCTAGGTCTTCATCGATGTCAGCGCGTTGCGCGATTAGGGCGGCTAGTGAGTCTGACAGTTCGAGTTCGACTTCTGGATCTGTGCTTGCGAATAGGCTTATGCCGATTTGTTTGGCTCGTGCGAGCACAGCGTAGGCATCTTTGCCGAGCATTCCGAGTTCGACCCTGTTTGGACTGCTCCAGCGGCTTTTGGCTTTTGCTGTTTGCCAAAAGTCGCGGATAAATGCCAGGTGGTCTACTCGGATTCCTTCCGATACCGATGCCCATCTGGTTGAGGTTAGGTCAGCCCATGATGCACGCCTGGATGTCCATCTGCCTCCCTGTAGGCGACGGGGAGTAATGGGTAAGTCGGGGTCCGACACGTTGATGACTAGGGCTAGTTCTGTGCCCTCGTTTAGGGGTGTAAGTAGTGGGAGTAGCATTTCTCGCCACGAAGTGCCGGTTGCGGAGAGATTTGATCGAAGCTCGTATAGGGCTGCTGCGTTGTGTTTGCAGTAGGTTCCTGTTCTGCACGTGCACCTCATGTCGAGTTCTCGACTGGTTTGTCCGGGTTGGCTTATCCAGCACGTGTATTGCGTGGTGGCGCCGCGGACTTGCACGATGGCTTCAGTTTGTTCTGCGTTGAATTCAGTTTCGAGGACGTCGCCGCGAAGGTATGAGTGTTGTCCCTGTGCGTGGGTGGTGAACCCTACCAGCTGGATGATGTCTTCATCTTGAAGGTTTCTTAGCGTTGAAATCAGCGCAGTGGGGCCTTTAGTTGCTTGGTGATCCCTGTTGGTAGGCATCGGTTCAGCTTCTAACGTTTGTTTGGCTTATAGGTCGGATGCTAGTTTTCCACCTGATTCTTCTAGGTAGCAGGCGCCGCAGAGGGCTTCGTAGGTCACTTCCACACCGTCTATGGCCACCTGGTCTCCGTCAAAAATGAATTCGCCATCAACCTTACGCCCGTTGAAGATTGCTTTGCGTCCGCAGCGGCAGATGGTTTTTAGTTCTTCGACGGTGTGCGCAATTTCTAGGAGCCTGCGCGCTCCGGGGAATGCTGTTGTTTGGAAGTCTGTGCGGATTCCGTATGCGAGCACTGGGACGTTATCTAGGACGGCGATTCGTAGCATGTCGTCAACCTGCTTAGGGGTGAAGAACTGGGCTTCATCGATAAGTAGTGCAGCTACGGGCAGAGTCTCTACGTGCTCGAGGAGTGAGTTCGGGTCTTCTCCTGCTGCGGTTTGCTTGAATGCGTCTCGCAGGCTCTCGTCTTTTTTGACGAGCATGTGTACTTCGCGGGTGACTCCAAGGCGCGAGACGATTTCACGTTCACCTTTGGTGTCGATTGAGGGCTTGGCAAGAACTACGCGTTGCCCGCGTTCTTCGTAGTTGTAAGCCGCTTGTAACAGTGCAGTTGACTTGCCGGAGTTCATTGCACCGTATCGAAAGTAGAGCTTTGCCACAGCCACGTCCTCCTGAATATTGACTAAATCGATTAATACCACATTGCGACTAGGAGCCACTGTCCAGCGAACCATCCAACTAGCATTCGAGGATAATTTAATGGCTGAATGATTAGCCACGCACGCGATCCTGATGTGTCTGCGTCGTCGTCCCACCACCGGCCAAGGATTGCCCAGGGGCCTCGTACTTGCGCAATTGGGAGTTCTTCTCCTGGCGTCATGTTTAAGGTTTCCAAAATGGATTCTTCTTCATGTTTGAGCACGACACTTCGAGGAGTTCCATCCAAAGTCCCGTCAAATCGAAGCCGCACGGGTCTGCCTGACTCGTCAAATAGGGCGACGGGGATTAGTTCTTCTAGAACTGTGGCTGGGGATTCCTCATCGATTTCGCCTATCCACTGGTGATCTGGTTGGAAGGAGGCGTGTTCGCTCCATTTTTTGGGTAGTTGCCAGTCCTCCCAGGAGGCGCGCTGTTCCACTTCTCCCCAGGTAGATTCAACAGCTTTGGTGACGGGATCAAATCCTGGTCGCACCCGGGGCTGTCGAACGCCATCGACGCCGACTAGGGATTGAAGCCGAAACGCTGTTGTCGCTCCGCGCGTGTCTTCTGCGGACCGATTCCCCCACAGTCGTTGCGAGAGATCGTCGATTGGAACTAGGTTGCGAGCTGTCAAAACGATCGCTTCCACCCCGAATTCTTCCTGCGAATACTCCCCTTCTTTAGGATCCACTTTTAGCATTAGTTCATCTATCCAAGCCTGCACCTGCCACCGCATCCTGTCGACTAGGTCGCGAGGTTTAGGGAAATCAATGATCGACCACTGCCGAACCCGCTCCAATTTCCCCTGTGGAGTGGCCATTGTTGCCGCTATGTCCACAGTCGATGTTGCCACTTGTCTAGAAATTAATCGCTCCACAAGTTGCGTTGATTGTTGCAATAAATATCCGAGGGCGATGCTCAGGTCCGCTATGGGTCGACCAAACTCTAGCGGTTCTTCAATGCTGTCATCGGGTACGGGACCGGAGCGCGAAAGCGGTATGTTCTGCTCCAAGATTCGGTGCAGTCCCTGCCCCACTGCACCGAATCTGGATAACACGTGTCCGGAGCCAATTAGGCGCAGGTCGGCTACGGTGTGTACGCCCATGGTGGCAAGGGTTGATATGACTTCATCTATTTCCCCTTCAGAACCGGTTAATAGTGGTTTCAAGAGGGATAGGTTCAGGCTGCTGACGCGTTTTTCCCCGGGATCTATGACGCCGTGCAGGGCAGCCACCCAGGCTTCTAGCACCCCGTTTCCAATCCCCACGTAGCATTCACTTCCCGTGTGTTCCGCGATCGAGTCAACGATTCGTTCGCACAGCTGTTCTTCCCCACCGAAAGATCTTGCTGCGGACGCTGGCACCCACACGATTCCGGGCCGTATCGCGCACACTGTTGCGGACACGTCGTCTAGTGCTTCAAGTACGACGTTGAAAGACCTGGCTGACCGCAGCGGGTCGTCGGGTAAAACAATCAGGTCGGCACACATGTATTCCGCAAGAGCGCGACGCATTCCGGGAATAACTCCAAAAGATCGGGCCTCCCTGGTTACATGCGTTACCCTTCCTCGCGCAGATACCAGCGCAGCGCAGGAACCGGGTGGGCAGTCAATAACCAGCGCGTTAGTTTCCCAGTCGGGAAACCAGATCATAGCTATGCGAGTCATCCGACCCTCCTATTACTTTCAAACCCGTTAGCGACCGCCCCCAAGCCATTAGCCACCACCTGTCGTCCTTCAGTGACAGCAAAATGTTTATGACCAGTTGTTTTCCAAGGTCGTGAAACTCCCGCCCACGGCTGTGTTGTTAGAACGGTGACTCTTCGCGTGCGCACTCGACCCGCTAATGTCCTTTGGTCACGAGCCGTTAGAGGAAGCGGACCCGCCACAATCAGATCAACACCGTCGATTAGCGCAGCAAAAGTTTGAAGCGCACTCTGCCCCACGGTGGGGACGGAGAGAATCTTGTTCAGCGGCAAGCCGCGCTCTGAAACCGCGCACCACCCCGGATTGCGAAACCCGATAAACCCAATCCACTGACCCGTTTCATACAGATCCGTGAGTGCCTCGAATACAGCGGCATTCCCAGAATCGACATGCCAGACTCGCCCTCGTTCCAAGGACGTTACGGGAGCAAGGCCGACGGAATTTTCCGCTTGAATCAAACTCTGCCTAGCGCGAGCCAGACGCTGTTCGCGACTTTCCGCAACGCGTCGACCCTGGGCTTGCTGAGCTACCTCCAGTGAAGTTATCCCCAGCGAAGCTGCCTCCCGTGAAGCAGCCTCGAATGAAGTTATCGCTACCATGAACTTTGAGTTCGCTTTCTCCCCCAAGAGTTTTCGAACATCTGTTCGATAGCTTAAAACATGGCGCGGACATTAAAAACCCCGATTCCCAAAAATGGGGAAATGTCCCGCGGACGCGGACTGTTTCCCGCACCAAGATTGGCCGACAAGATCATGCGTCCAGACCACCCACACACGCCAAAGCGGGCCTACAGGACGCGCGCCGCCCGCAAAACAAACGTTTCCCGCGCGCTGAGGCCGGCTTATCTATAAAGTGAGATACAGGTCTCAGATAGAGCAAAGGAGATCCAGATGGACCTTAATTCACGTCCCCTAGCACCTCATCCTGATGAGGCTTTGCCGAAGTTTCCAACGTTTACTCTGACTTCCACTTCCGCAAATGATGGCGATACGCTTCCGGATCCGCAGACAGCTGCGGGAGGTTCGGTTTCGCCCCAGCTTTCCTGGAGTGGTTTCCCTGCGGAAACGCAGTCTTTCTTCATCTCCTGTTTTGATCCTGATGCTCCAACGCCGGCCGGTTTTTGGCACTGGGGAATCGTTGATATTCCCGTGGAAGTCACCAGTTTGGAAGAGGGCGCAGGCGAATCCGACCTTCAGTTAGACGGCGCGGCCTTCCACCTGGCTGGCGATTCTGGAGAGGCCTCCTACTACGGTGCTGCTCCCCCGCAGGGCGACCGCCCCCACCGCTACGTGTTCACGGTTCACGCACTAGATGTCCCAACCCTCGGTTTGGACGATGACGCCACGATTACTGTTGCGTCGTTTAACGCGCTGTTCCACACGCTCGCGAAGGCATCCATCACGTTCGAATACCAGCAGAAGTAGCGACACCCAGCTCGGCGGTAGCCGAACTGCACGCCTGTTTGATAGGTAACACACTTTGGGTCACGTGAAGTGCCGACCTAGAATGGCTAGGTGCTTCACGTGATCTTTTTTGAACCGAGAATCCCCGGCAACAGTGGCGCCGCAATCAGATTGTCTGCGTGCACTGGATCCATGCTCCATTTGGTTGACCCGCTTTTCGACATGGACGACACGAAGTTGAAGCGAGCCGGCCTCGATTATCACGATCTTGCGCACGTGCGCGTATACGAAACTCTTGATGAAGCGCTCGCGGAAGTTCCCGGCAACGTTTACGCGTTCACCGGACATGCGACTACCTACTATTCCGATATTGCGTACGAGGACGGAGATGGGCTCATGTTTGGCCCAGAACCCACCGGACTGCCGGAAGAAGTCATGGATCATCCGCGCGTCACAAAGCGGGTGCGCATTCAGATGCGCGAAGGAATCAGGTCGCTGAACCTGGCGAACTCCGCGTCGATTGGCCTGTACGAGGCGTGGCGCCAACTTGGGTACCCGGGCGGAATCTAAGGGTTGCAAAATGCCAGCTACCGGGCCGGCTAGGGTCTGGGCGATTGAACGGCACGCAACCGAACTAGGAATGTGCCTTGGTTTGACGGTCGAAGGTCTCCGCGATTTCCACGATGCGGCGCGGATTCGTGAACCACATCCAGATCAGACCTAGGATCGGCAAAACCAGGGGCACGTAGTAGTAGTTAGCACCGAAGTCGGCCCACACGTTGCGGATCGCGCCAATCTCTTCGATGCCAAGACCCAGCAGGCCGGTGATCAGAACTCCCCCGAGTTCCACGATCAGCGCGACCCATCCGATCATCCTCATTCGACGCCCATTGTGAGTCAGCGCGGATGCCGCCAAAACGTAACCCAGCGCTGCAAGCACGGAGATCAGGCGCGGCCCGAGCGGTTGATCCTGGTTGTTGAAGAAGTCAGCTAGGGATGTGAACGTCAGGTAGGCGGATACGACCCAAAACACGCCCATCAGAATCCGACCACCACCGTATGAGGTGCCCCGGTTGTCTGAGGCGGGGCGTGGCTCATTTGCCGCCGGCTTACCCTGCCTTGTGCGCACGCTGTGTCCTTGCCTTTCAAAATGGGATGTAGTTAGGCCTAGTTTAGCGCCGACACACCCGCAGAGTACATCCGCGCACACAGTGGTTACGATAGAAGCATGGTTAATATTCAAATCACACACGAGGATCCAACAGGTATCGAGGCCGACCTGCTGGTCACCTTTTTCAATAAGGACGGCGTTAATCTAGACATCGAGGGCGTGGCTGAGGCCGCTGAAGCAGTTGACGCCAAGGCAAAATCTGGGTCTAAGACCGTTCTACCTGGCCTGGGGACGAAGGCTCGTTCAATCGCTTTGATCGGAACCGATGCTGATGAGCTGCTGACACGCCGGGCGGTAGACCTTAGCAACGGCCTCGAAATGGAAGGAACTGGACGTCACCGCCACTACGCGGCAATTGCAACGCGTGGATCGAAGGCAAACAAGGTAGTCCTGGCGTGCTCTTACGAAACTGCTGAACAGGTTGTCCAATCCGGCGTGGGCGCAATCCTGGGTGCCTACAAGTTCACCAAGTACGGTCACAACGCCGAAGATGGTCTGGAAGAACTCGTAATAAGCATTCCAAAGACGATCGATACCAACGGAATCGCGGAACGCATCGAGGCTCTGTCCAGCGCGATGATCACCATCATGAACCTGGTGAACCGCTCCCCCAACGACCTGTACCCGGAAACGTTCGCTAGTTTTGCCCGCGAGGCCGTTACTGACCTACCCATCGACATGGAAGTCTGGGACGAAGCCAAGCTGGAAGCCGAAAACTGTGGCGGCATTCTAAACGTCGGACGTGGATCTGAGCGCGGATCGCGCCTAGTCAAGATTTCCTACGCGCCCGAAGGTGCAACCACTTCCATCTCGCTGGTTGGAAAGGGCATCACGTTTGACTCCGGTGGTCTTTCGCTCAAGCCGTCCAAGTCGATGGAAACCATGAAGTCAGACATGACCGGTGCGGCTACGGTACTCGCGGCAATAATCGCAATTGCCAAGCTCGGTATCAAGGTTCGCGTGGATGGCTACATGGCACTTGCCGAAAACATGCCCGGTGGTCGCGCACAGCGTCCATCTGACGTAATCATGATGCGCAACGGCACCAGCGTCGAAATCCTAAACACTGACGCTGAAGGGCGCCTCGTAATGGCGGATGCACTCGCACTTGCGGCGGAGACTGATACCGATGCAATCGTCGACCTCGCAACCCTGACCGGTGCGCAGATGGTTGGACTGGGCGCTCGCACCGCGAGCGTCATGGGAACCGCCTATGTTCGCGACGCGATCGTCGAGGCCGCAAATCGGACCGGTGAGGCCATGTGGGCAGCCCCGCTTCCGACCTACCTGCGCGGCTCACTGGATTCTGAAGTGGCAGACCTCGCCAACTCCGGCACCCGCTGGGGCGGCATGCTGGTCGCTGGAATCTTCCTGCAGGACTTCGTTGCAGACAAGGCCTGGGCGCACATCGATATCGCAGGACCATCCTTTAACGAGGAAGCCGCTTGGGGCGCAAACAACAAGGGCGCTACCGGCATGAGCCTGCTGACGCTAGTTGACTGGGCAGAGTCACTGGCATAACGCGCGCAAAACGTAACAGAATAAAACAGTCACCCAATCAAAAAGCGGTTACTTTAACTTCGATTGGGTGACTGTTTTATATGCTTATGCCAGCATTTTCCGCTTGTAATTAAAGGCACATTTTCTTGCTAGAAAATTCTGGCTTCGTACAGCATTTACCGCCAAATAATGGAACAATGAGCCTAAGTGAGACCACAAGGTCCATTACTTGCACAAGGGAGTAATACGTGAGTGAAGAAATGTATGACATTGTCATTCTCGGTGCCGGTTCAGGCGGCTACGCAACCGCGCTACGAGGTGCCCAACTAGGCTTGAAAGTCGCGCTAATCGAAGGCGACAAACTCGGAGGCACCTGTCTGCACCGCGGATGCATCCCAACGAAGGCGTACCTGCACGCAGCAGAAGTTGCCGACACCGTAAAGGAATCAGAGTTCTTCGGTGTCCGCTCTGAGTTTGGTGGCGTCGACATGAACCGCGTCGGCGAATACCGCGACACGACCGTTAACCAGCTGTACAAGGGCCTCCAGGGCCTCGTGAAGATGCGCAAGATCGACTTGATCAACGGTTGGGGCAAGCTAACAGCGAAAGACACTGTCACCGTTGATGGCAAGGAATACCGTGGCAAGAACATTGTCTTGGCTTCGGGCTCCTACTCCAAGACCATCCCCGGCCTAAACATTGAAGGTCGCGTTATCACTTCTGAGCAGGCACTTCAGATGGACTGGGTCCCGTCGAAGGCAATCGTCCTCGGCGGCGGTGTCATTGGTGTTGAATTCGCATCCGTTTGGGCATCGTTCGGAACCGATGTGACCATCATTGAGGGTCTTGACCACCTGGTCCCGAATGAAGACGAGGCAATCTCGAAGAACCTCGAGCGTCAGTTCCGCAAGCGCAAGATCAACTTCAAGACGAAGACCATGTTCGAATCCGTGTCGCAGGACGATTCCGGCGTGCATGTAAAGACCAACGACGGCAACACCTACGACGGAGACATCCTGCTAGTTGCCATCGGTCGTGGCCCGGCAACCGCAAACCTCGGTTATGAGGAGCAGGGCATCGAAATGGATCGTGGATTCGTCCTCACGAATGAACAACTGCAGACCAACGTTGAAAATGTATACGCAGTTGGCGACATTGTTCCTGGACTTCAACTGGCACACCGCGGATTCCTGCAGGGAATTTACGTTGCAGAGAAGATCGCCGGCCTGGATCCGCAGCCGATCGTCGAATCCGGTATTCCTCGCGTTACGTTCTGCGAGCCGGAGATCGCTTCCGTTGGCCTCACTCAGAAGCAGGCCGAGGAGCAGTACGGTAAGGACAAGATCAAGACTCAGGAATTCAACCTGGCTGGTAACGGCAAGTCCCAGATTTTGAACACGCAGGGTCTAGTCAAGCTCGTTGCGATTGAGGATGGTCCGATCGTCGGATTCCACGCGATTGGCGCCCGCATGGGTGAGCAGATTGGTGAAGGCCAGCTCCTGGTTAACTGGGAGGCATATGCTGAAGATGTCGCATCTATTATTCACGCGCACCCGACTCAGAACGAGGCAATTGGTGAAGCAGCCCTGGCTCTGGCCGGTAAGCCGCTCCACTCCGCCTAAGACCCACTACTTAAGGAGATACAAAACATGGCACAAGCAGTAACGATGCCAGCTCTTGGTGAGTCAGTCACCGAGGGCACTGTAACTGAATGGCTTAAGCAGGTGGGTGACACCGTCGAGGTTGACGAGCCCATCGTTGAGGTTTCGACTGACAAGGTTGACTCCGAAGTCCCCTCCCCTTACGCCGGCACCATCACGAAGATTCTTGTTGAAGAAGACGAGACCGTCGAGGTCGGCACTGAGCTTTGCCTGATTGGTGAAGCTGGCGAGGCCGATGACTCCGCCGACGAAGCTCCCGCCGAGGAACCTGCTGAGGAACCTGCTCCGGCAGAGGAGCCCGCACCGGCACCGGCCGAGCAGGCTGAAGCTCCCTCCGAGGAGCCCGCTGCTCCGGCAGCCGCTGGTGGCGAGACCATTGAGGTCAAGATGCCGGCACTTGGCGAGTCCGTAACTGAGGGCACTGTTTCCGCATGGCTCAAGGCTGTTGGCGACAAGATCGAAGAGGACGAACCGCTCCTAGAGGTATCCACCGACAAGGTTGACTCTGAGGTTCCCTCCCCTGCCTCCGGATACCTTGTTGAAATCAAGGTGGACGAGGACGAGACGGTTGATGTTGACACCGTTGTCGCTGTGATCTCCACTGGTGAGCCTGGCGCTGCACCGGCTGAAGAGCCCAAGGAGGAAGCACCTGCTGCACCTTCACCGGCTCCGGAAGCACCGGCAGAGCCCGAGCCCGCACCTGCCCCAGAGGCCCCTGCAGCTCCGGCTGCACCGAGCGCACCGGCTCCTGCTCCAGAAGCCCCCGCAGCACCGGCTGCTCCGGCTCCCGCAGCACCGGCACCGGCAGCCACAGCAAGTGGCTCCTACGTAACCCCGATCGTTCGCAAGCTCGCGAAGGATAAGGGCGTTGACCTCAGCGAGGTTCAGGGCACCGGCATTGGTGGACGCATCCGCAAGGAGGACGTCCTCGAGGCCGCTCAGAAGGCTGAAGAGGCACGCCGCGCAGCTGAAGCTACCCCGGCTGCCCCTGCCGCAGCACCTGCAGCAAAGCCCGCATTCAAGATCGAGCCCGACACCACTTTGCGTGGAACCACCCAGAAGATGTCGCGTCTGCGCCAGGTCATCGCGGAGCGCATGCACTCCTCACTGCAGGAGTCCGCTCAGCTCACGACCGTCGTCGAAGTCGACGTCACCCGCGTTGCCAACATTCGTCAGCGCGCAAAGGTTCCGTTCCAGCAGCGTGAGGGCACGAAGCTCACCTTCCTGCCGTTCTTCGTTAAGGCAGCTACGGAAGCTCTCAAGGCTCACCCGAAGCTGAACGCTGAGATCAAGGGTAAGGAAGTCGAGTACTTCGACCACGAGAACATTGGTATCGCAGTCGACACTGAGCGTGGCCTGCTGGTTCCGGTGATCAAGAATGCTGGCGACCTCACCATTTCGGGTATCGCGAAGGCCATTAACGACCTCGCTGAGCGTACCCGCGATAACAAGGTCAAGCCGGATGAACTATCTGGTGGCACGTTCACGATCACGAACACTGGCTCCGGTGGCGCCCTGTTCGATACCCCGGTCCTGAACTCACCGCAGGTTGGCATCCTCGGCGTCGGCACGATCGTGAAGCGCCCGATGGTTGTCAAGGACGCTGAGGGTAACGAGACCATTGGTATTCGCTCCATGGTTTACCTTGCTCTGACCTATGACCACCGTCTGGTTGATGGCGCTGATGCGGCTCGCTACCTCATGACCGTCAAGCAGCGTCTTGAAGAGGGCGAGTTCGAAGCCGAAGTTGGCCTGTAACCCAAAAATCGCCAGGCACTGACTGAGCTACCGCTCAACGCAGGACCTGGATGAAACCAAATAGTTGAGCCCCGTGTGGAAACGCACGGGGCTCAACTCTTGCCTTTGCGCCTGCTACTTTTCCGTTCCAAGTATTCGAATGCAGACCTCCGATTCAATATTTTCGAGGGCGGTGCAGGGCATCCGTCCACGTGAACGTACATGTCGCTTCCGTGCACTCTAGACTTTGAGGGGGTGCAGGGCATCCCATCCAGTCGAGCTTAGATCTCGCTTCCGTCCACCCCAGGTTTCGAGGGCGTTACAGGGCGTCGGGTTCCAGTGAACTTACGCTTACGACCCGCCAGGGCGGACCTTCGAATTCCAGACGAACGCGCACGGACGGTTGCGCGGGGATTTCTTGACACTCCCCGCCCTGACAGCGTTCATGCGGCGCCTGGGTGAAAGTGGCGTCAATAGTTAGCGGCGCACACTCCATGACGCGCACATCGTCAATCTCGGTCGCCAGGCTGCTCACGCTGACTCCCGCATCGATCATGGATTCAATGAGTTCGACATCCTTGTCAAGGACATCAGAGTCTTCCTGCAACACAGCCGGAAGTAGCTCCGGATCGGCCTGCATAATCGCCGCGTTTCGCCGCGCGGTTAGATCGTTGACGATGCTGATTGCTTCCCCTGAGGTTGGGCATTGAACCTGCGACGTTTCAACATCCGCGCCACCACCGCTAACTATGGGAGTATCTGGAGCCGGGCGAAGCCACCAACCTGTGAGTGCAACCGCACCCGCAAGCACCATGACACTGGCAACAGCCGTGCGCACCCAGCCGCGATTTCGTTTACGAGCGTGTCTTCCCCGCGGTCGGCGCCCATCTGTTGGCGAAATGATCGTCTGTTCCCGTGCCGCTTCGATCCGTAACAGGTCGCCGGCAGACAGCATCGAAACGTTGGCTTCCATTGGGATTTTCGAGGTCGATGCGCCTGACGCAATAACTGGATCCACGAGGACCTCATCAATGCTGGCACGCATCGTGGGATCAGGGTGTAGTGCCCGAGCGACTACCGGGCACTCAAACCCGAGCTCTTGCGCAATCTTTGCCCACGCCCAAACATCCGCTGGCCGACGGTCAGATTGAACGGGCCCTGTCCCATCCAGTTCAGCTTCAAGTTCCGGGGCGGCATACGGTCTGGTAACACCGGTTCCCATTACGTGATCGATCAGGACAGCAGCGTCCTCGTGAATAATCACGTTTGAAACGGACAGGTCGCCGTGAGCAATTTTGTGGTCGTGAAGGGCCTTTAAACCAAGCGCAATATCACGCAGGACAGCGCGGACGCGATTTTGAACGAGGGCTCCGGGGACGTGCATCCACTGCGACAGCACGGTGCCTTCCACCATGTCGGTGACGATGCCGACGCGCCCGTCATCGGGAACAACGTCGCGGATACGCGCAACGTGCGGGCTAGAGATCGTGGACAAAACTTCTATGCGGGCACGCAGGCTTTGAAACTCATCTGTGGATAGGAAGCGGATAAGGCAGGTCGAGCCATCAGTGGTACGCGCCATCCACATCGTTCCCGTGGATGTCACGGTGTAGGGCTGGATGAGTTCATATCCGGCTAAGCTCATGGCCTAACTCAATCACACGATGACACGCGAATCACTACTTTCTCATCAGTTGTGGACAACTTTGTATTGATATACTCAAAGTCGCTTGTGCTAACAGCGCAGGCCTCCCATCTGCTCTTTATTCAATGGGGACCCCACTCGAATGCGAGTGAGTGCCAGATTTTGGCCGGTTGGATGAATAAATGACCCGGGTGGGTACGCTATTTACGAAGCAAAAATAAAATGCAATCTTCCCCTTTTCGCGCGCTCGGAAACTACCGAGTGCTACCGCAGATCGCGGGTTGGAAATCTCTAATTGTCGCATTCGCGGCGCGCGCCCCTTACGCCATGATTCCACTGGGAGTCATGACGGCAGTTACTGCATCTACCGGATCCGTAGCGCAGGGCGGCTACGCAACCGCAGCCGTTGCACTATCAACAGCCATCGCGGGGCCACTTATCGGTAAGTGGGCAGACCGCGCAGGCCAGGACAAGCCGCTACGCGTCCTAACACCGTTCAACGCACTGGCACTGCTGGGAATGTTTCTGGCTGTAGTTAATGGGCTGGAAGGGCTCCCCCTCTACGCCGTTGGCGTTCTGGTTGGAATGACGTCACTTCCGATTGGCTCGTTCACCAGGTCGCGTTGGATTTCCCAAACGAACGTGCCTCATGAACTGGGTGCCGCCCTGTCCTATGAGTCGATGGCAGACGAGCTAGTGTTCGTCCTCGGCCCCGCCCTTGTTGGCATTGCCGCTTCAGCTGCGTTTGCGTCTGCTCCCCTGTTCCTCGCGTTCCTGCTAGTCGCATCGGCTGGGCTCACTTTTGCCCTGACCGCACCGCGCACACACCGCGACAAATCGCAGGAGACCACCAAGGGCCCAGGCGTTGGCAAGGTGCTGTGGGCAGTTGCGCCCTCAATAATGACGATGACTGCGATTGGAACCTACTTTGGTGCCACGCAGGCGGCCACGACGATGCGATCGGAAATGGCTGGACATCCAACTGTTGCGGGTCTTGTGTACGCGACGATGGGTGTTGGGTCTGCTGTCATGGCAATCATGACGGTCGCGATTCCGGATCGGATCAACCTGCCAACAAGGCTTGTTATTGGCGGTGCCGGAATGGCCCTGATGATGACGGCAACCGGCCTGGTAGGCCCACTAGGCTGGACCGCGTTCACGCTGTTCCTGTGCGGCCTTTTCGTTGGCCCTTCAATGGTTACCGCGTTTACAGTGACGGAGCGACTAGCTCCCGAGAGCGGCGTTGCTATCGCAATGACTTCGATGCAGTCGTCGGTAACGATTGGTGTGTCATTGGGCTCCGGTGTGGGCGGATCGATCGCGCAGCATTTCGGCGACAATCCGGCATACTTCGCAACCGCCGTCGTTGCCACCGTCGTTGCGTTAGTTGGGTTGGGGCTCAATCTACGTAATCGCGCAAAAACCAGGTAAACTGATCACATCATGGCTGATAAGAAATTTTTCTCGCGTAAATCGAAGAAGGACAAAGGTCCGAAGAAGCGCCGGTGGTATCACAACCTAATCGACGCCTATAAGATCACGAAGCGAACCTTCCCTTGGATTGGGTGGGTAATCCTGGTCGCAACGGTCGTCGTTGTAGGCCTGTTCCTGGCGTTCGCTATCTGGCAGAACATGAACATTTTCATCATGGTTCTGTTCTCTGTGACCCTGGTGTTCATGGTCCCCACCCTTATCCTGTCTGCCCTTGTTAAGAAGGCAATGTACCGGCAGGTTTCGGGTACGGTCGGCAGCGTTTACGCGGTCATCACCCAGATCCGTCGAGGCTGGACCGTCGAGGAAGACCCCATCGCCGCGAACCGCCATCAGGACCTGGTTTGGCGTCTTATCGGCCGTCCCGGCGTCGTCCTAATCACCGAGGGCCCTACCGGCCGCGTCTACGACCTCGTCGAACGTGAACGCAAGATGGCAGAACGCGTCGTCACGAACCTGCCAGTTCACGTCATCAACGTTGGTGAGGGCAAGAACCAAGTCAAGCTCGAAAACCTCGAAAAGGAACTGCGCCGCCTTCCAAAGGTCCTCCACCGCAACGAGGTCCCCGAAGTCGTCAACCGCATCCAAGCCGTTTCAAAGCAGAATCGCCAGTCCGGTATTCCGCACGGCATCGACCCGCACAAGGCAAAGTTCTCACGCCGCTCACTGCGTGGTCGCTGATAGCTGTCAGCCAGTTTTCGATTTACCCGCCGGTTTTCGCGCCGGCGGGTTTTTCGTATCCAGATTTTCGAGGGCGGTGCTCGGCGCGGGCGGTTTATGAGGGCGGGCCTTGGCGCAAGCCATTAGCAAAGTCAGCACCTACCGCGGGCCGTCCCGATAGGGGTAACTGGATTCACATCTCAATAACTATTCACTAAGTTGCATAAGCATTCATCGAGTTGCATACTTATACACATCAGTAGTTATCCCTTTAAGGAGTTCCCATCATGAAGGTGAAAAAGGCTCCCGCTCTTCTTTCAATCGCGGCGCTATCGATGCTAGGCCTGGCTGCTTGCTCCGATCCGGATCAGGCATCTGAACCGGCACCTGACAACAATGGTGAAAATATTGCCACTGAGTCCGTAGCGAAGTTCTATGACATCGACTCGATCGAAACTCAAGAAGACATTGCTGCACTGGTTCCGCAGGAAATCAAGGACCGTGACGTTCTGCGCAATGGTGCTTCCACTGATTACGCTCCGGCGGAGTTCCGTGACACCGATGGTCAAACTCCAATTGGTTACGACATTGAGCTGATCAAGGCTCTAGCGAAGGTCATGGGCCTGTCTGAAGGCACCACTACCCACGCAGAGTTCCCCACGATCATTCCGTCGCTTGGAACCAAGTTCGACATTGGCGTGTCTTCGTTCACGATCACTGACGAGCGCCTCGAGCAGGTCAACATGGTCTCCTACGTAGAGGTTGGATCCTCCTACGCTGTTAAGGCCGGCAACCCGACCGACTTTGATCCGACCGATCCGTGTGGAACAACGCTCGGTGTCCAGACCGGTACCTACCAGCACGAGTACGCGAACAGCCTTTCCGACCAGTGCGTCGCGGACGGCAAGGAAGCTATCAAGGTAATGCCGCACGACTTGAACACTGACTCCGTGACCAAGCTGATCGGCGGCCAGTACGACGCGGTTCTTTCTGATTCCACGATCACCGGCTGGGCAATCGAGCAGACCGATGGCCAGCTTGAGCAGGTCGGTGATGTCATCGAGTCCGAACCTCAGGGCATTGCGATTAACAAGGACGATGCTCAGCTGACTGAAGCTATTCAAAAGGCACTGCAGTACCTGATGGATGAAGGCATCCTCAAGGAGATCCTCGATCTTTACGGTGCTGGCGATGCCGCTCTAGATGAAGCAGTTGTGAACTAGGAAAGTAATCCTGGATGTCAAACGAGAAGATTGATCTCATCCACCCCCGGCCGGTTCCTCGGCCGGGGCGTTGGGTGTCTGCAGCCGTTGTCGCCGTCATTGCGGCAATGGTCATTAACTCCCTACTTACTAACCCGAACTTTCAGTGGCCGGTGGTGTGGGATTGGCTGTTTTCTAACACCATCATGACTGGCGTGGCGTACACGCTGTTGCTGACTGTGATGGCGATGGCCATCGGCACAGTTTTGGCTATCACGATGGCGATTATGCGCCAGTCCCCCAACCCGATTCTGCGTGGCGTGTCCTGGTTCTACATTTGGTTTTTCCGTGGAACCCCTATTTACACGCAGCTGATTTTCTGGTCACTTCTGCCAACCCTGTACCCGCAACTGTCGCTGGGAATCCCGTTTGGACCAGAGTTCGTGAAGTTCACAACCGCCGAATACTTCACACCTTTTTGGATGGCGATCGTTGGTCTTTCGTTAAACGAGGGCGCTTACCTGGCAGAAATTATCAGGTCCGGCTTAAACGCGGTGGATAAAGGTCAGTGGGAGGCCGCCACCGCCCTCGGAATGAATCGGGGGAAGATCCTGCGTCGTATTGTGCTTCCGCAAACGATGCGCGTGATCATTCCGCCGATTGGCAACGAGACGATTTCGATGCTGAAGACCACTTCGCTGGTCGCCGCGATTCCGTTCACCCTGGAACTGACCTGGGCTGCAAGGGATAAGGGTATTCAGCTGTTCGCTCCGGTGCCGCTACTGATTGCTGCTGCTATTTGGTACCTGGTGATTACTTCGATTCTGATGATTGGCCAGATGTATCTGGAGCGCTACTTCGGCAAGGGCTTCAACCAGACGCCCGACAAGAAGAGTAAGAAGGGCGCTAAGGGATCCAAGGCAGCCAGCCGCCAGCAGGCCATTAAGGATGCACAGACAACTCCGGATGACCCATTCTTGGATGTGACGCCATGACAACCCCAATGATTGAAATTAAGGGTGTGCACAAGTTCTTCGGTGACCTCCACGTCCTCAAGGGCGTGGATATGACCGTGCAGCAGGGCGAGGTATGCGTAATGCTCGGCCCGTCCGGATCAGGTAAATCCACATTGCTGCGCTGCATCAACGGCCTGGAGACTATTTCCGCTGGACGCGTATACCTTGAGGGCGAGCTGCTGGGTATGCGCGAAAAGAAGCATGGCGACAAGGTCGTACTGCACGAACTTCACGACAAGGAAGTGTCCGCACAGCGCGCACGCATCGGAATGGTGTTCCAGCGCTTTAACCTGTTCCCCCACATGACGGCGCTTGAAAACGTCATGGAGGCGCCGGTTCAGGTCAAGCAGGTTCCAAAGGCGAAGGCGCAAGCCCAAGCCAAGAAGCTGTTGGAACGTGTCGGTCTGGGAGATCGCACCGACCATTACCCCGCCCAACTCTCCGGCGGCCAGCAGCAGCGCGTAGCGATCGCACGCGCACTTGCTATGGAACCGGACCTGATGCTGTTTGACGAGCCCACGTCCGCGCTTGACCCTGAACTGGTCGGTGAAGTTCTTGAGGTCATGCGCAGCCTCGCGCAGGAAGGCATGACGATGGTCGTGGTAACCCACGAAATCGGCTTCGCCCGCGAGGTCGGCGATCACCTGGTCTTCATGGACGACGGCAAGATCGTCGAAGAAGGCAACCCGAAGGAAGTCATGGATAACCCGCAGAATCCGCGTGCAAAGGACTTCTTCGGAAAGGTTCTCTAAAACCTGTTGAGTCTAAAGATTGAGGGCCCTCTAGGTGTCTTAACACCTAGAGGGCCCTCAAATTTTGTCGCGCGACCGTGTTTCTTAGTCTCGTAATTGTGAACTCTGGGGCACGACCGGCTCACCGGTCAGCGGAAACTCACTGACCGGCTTGTCCGACCATGTGAGTGCCTTCCACAGTGACCGATCACCGATCCAAGCATCGCCCTCGTTCCCGATCCATTCCAACACGGTTGTAGACGCGTTGTGCATTGGGAATCGGGCGACGAGTTCGGTGCTTATGTCAGCGGACAGTGTGGAGGCAATGAATCTGCTGAGCGCTCCGTGGGCAACGATTACGACAGTTGCATCAGCGCCAAAGTTATCGCGTGCATCAGACAGAGCTTCGTTTAGGACATTGCCAAAACGAGCGCGAGTCTGCCAACCATCCTCACCACCAGGCATCCTGGCGTCAAGGTCGCCGTCAATCCAGGACAGCAAGGTCTCTAAATAGACTCTGATGTCGTCAGCTTCGGATGACATTTCTAGGTCACCCGCAATGACCTCGCGGATACCTTCGCGAACCGTAGCCGTTAGACCAAATTTTTCCTCTAACGGAGCCACAGTTTGACGGGTTCGATTCAACGGTGACACATACAGAGCCGAAGGTTTCGTGCCCGTTACGTGTTCGAAGTTTTGCGCCAACATGAGCGCTTGCTGCTTACCAGTTTCATCCAGATCGGCACCGGGCAAGGCCGTATCCAACGCATTCGTCGTATTCGATACTGTCTGTCCATGTCGAACCAAAACTAGTCGCATTAAGCGCCTCCTATGTGACTTTCAAACTTTCGAACCAAATGGCAGTGGCCTACCAACGGCCTGGCCCAGATCGTACCGGGCTACGAACGATTTGCACCTCAAAGCAATGGCCTAGGATCGATCTGTGCCGGTGAAGCCCTTCGAGATCGAATCCAGAGCGGCAGTAAGCTCGGTCGGAACAATCCAGACCTTCGAGCCCTGACCCTCCGAAAGCTTCGGAAGCATCTGCAGATACTGGTACGCCAGAAGCTTCGGATCAGCATCGCCCTCGTGAATTGCCCTGAAGACCTGGTCAATCGCCTGGGCCTGTGCATCTGCTTCCAGGATCATTGCCTTGGCTACACCTTCTGCGCGAAGGATTGCGGACTGCTTCTCGCCCTCAGCCTGCAGGATTTCAGACTGACGAACACCTTCTGCGGTAAGGATGGCTGCACGCTTGTCACGCTCGGCGCGGAGCTGCTGTTCCATGGCCTGCTGAATCGACGGAGGCGGATCAATCGCTTTCAGTTCAACGCGGTTAACGCGAATACCCCACTTGCCGGTTGCTTCATCAAGCACGCCGCGCAGACGCGAGTTGATGTCATCGCGAGACGTTAGCGTAGCTTCCAGATCAAGCGAACCGATTACGTTACGCAATGTGGTGACGGTCAGCTGTTCGATAGCTGAGATGAAGTTCGCGATTTCGTACGTGGCGTCGCGAGGATCATTCACCTGGTAGTAGATAACCGAGTCGATCGACACGACAACGTTATCCGCAGTGATAACGGGCTGCGGCGGGAAAGACGTGACCTGTTCACGCAGATCAACCTGGGAGGCCACGCGGTCAACAAACGGCACGATCAGGTGAAGTCCCGCATACATAACGGTGTGGAACTTACCTAGACGCTCAACTACAAGGGCACGAGATTGTGGCACGATGCGGATGGCGCGAATAACTATTACAACAATCAGAAGTAATAGGAGGAGTCCGAGAATCTTGGATATTCCGTCCACTTATCGTCCTTTCAAGAGATGTTTCTACTGGCAATCAAATACTGTTTAGGGACACTAACTACTGGCACTTGGAACTAGCTACTGATAGTCAGAGTTTGGCGGAACGGGCATTACTACTGCAGTAGCGCCATCGATTTCCAAAACGGTGACGGTCGTGCCAGCGGAAATCGAACCTGATGCTGACCGAGCAGACCAAATATCGCCGTCCAAACGCACGCGCCCACCTGCCGGAGTCACAAGTTCAGTTACGACCGCGGGCTGGCCCACCAACCTCTGCGCGTTAGTCTTGATGTTGGGAGTGGCCCGCGCGAGGAACGACTTTGCCCACGGCCTAACCAGGAACAGCAGTAAAGCTGACGTGATTCCAAAAGCGATCACCTGGCCAATAAGGCCAAGACCAAACAGGGAAGCTACCCCCGCAATGAGCGCCGCTACCGCGAGCATTATGAAAATGAGGTCAACAGTTAGGACCTCGATAACGCCCAGACCGATTGCGATTGCAATCCACCAGCCAATTCCCATTTCGTTTCAGTCTTTCTAATCTGTGTTGATGGTTACGTGACGTGCCGCTATCGCGCTCTTCTATTGTGCTTGCGCTGACCAGCGTCCCTCCGTGTAGCCAATCTTTAGGGGCAAACCAAAGTTTGAGGAAACTACGTCGTCTACAAGTACGTCGTTTATCGGTCCGGCCGCCGTGATCGATCCAGCATTCATGAGGGCGGCGTGGGTGAAACCACGCGGAATCTCCTCCACGTGGTGAGTAACCAGGATCATCACCGGCGCATTGGGATCTTTCGCGATTTCTTCAAGTGCCATCATCAGCAGTTCGCGAGCTCCCATGTCCAGGCCGGCGGTGGGCTCATCCAAAACTAGGATTTCCGGGTCCGTCATCAGCGCGCGGGCAATGATAACGCGCTGGCGTTCGCCTTCTGACAGGGTTTGGAAGTCACGTTCCGCTAGCTGGGCAATTCCGAAGATGTGCAGCAAATCCATAGCGCGCTGAACATCCATGTCTTCATACTCTTCTCGCCCTCGATAAGTCTTTCCATAAAGCGCGGAAAGGAGGATATCCAGAATCGGAAGACGACGCGGGATCAGGTGTTCTTCACCAGACGTTGCCATTCCGACAATTGTGCGCAATTCGGATAGATCGACGCGTCCTAGGCGGTAGTCCAAAACGCGTGCGTCAGATGGATTGTCCTTGTCGTAAGAGGGGAAAACCCTTCCGGTCAGCAGGTTCACTAACGTGGTCTTTCCCGCTCCATTGGGGCCAAGAATCACCCAGTTTTGACCAGGATCAACCTTCCAAGAGACGTCTTTCAAGATGGGCTGGCCCGACCTACGAACTTCGACATTTTCCAACTTAACAACGTGTTCCATGTAATAAATCCTACCGTGCAACGCAGACAAGTTCTCAATACGCGAGGACTCGCACATCGATGCATCAAGCACTTTGTATCGGGTCTACAACTTCAAAATACACGAAGACTCCCCGCGCGCCCTGTGGGAGTTCAAGGCGTTCGGGGAGCCTTCCAA
>DUQT01000096.1 GCA_012837655.1 Actinomyces sp.
GCCGCTTTTTGTTGCGAAACTGCGGATAGGAACAACCTGCGGCCAGGCTTTTCACGGTGGCAAAAGTTGAACGGAGTATCCAGCCCGTCTTGGAACCGATAGAATCGAATCAGATTTGTCCGTATTCGCTCTACCTCATAACTGAAAGCACCCCGTGTACTCGGGGTTTTGTGAGGTACCAAGAGTCTGAAAGTTTACCGTGGCTAAGTTTCGTCCAAGCCCTGTACCTAGCCGCATAGTTAGGTCTGCGGGCGCCGTCGTTTGGCGACCTCGCAAATCACGCACCGCGGTTGGGATAGGCCAGGTATTCGAGCCAGACGATATTGAAGTCTTGCTCGTGCACCGTCCTCGATACGATGACTGGTCCTGGCCCAAAGGAAAAGCAGAGATAAATGAACCTCTACTTGCCGCCGGAGTGCGGGAAGTAGAGGAGGAAACCGGCGTGCTCGTGCAAATGCACGCTCCCTTAACGACCCAGCGATACCGGCTGGGATCGGGACAGATAAAGGAAGTCCACTACTGGGTCGGAGTACCCGTAGAACACGGGGGAGTGGAACGTTCACGCATTCCGGTGGCACCCGCAACCGCAAAAGAAATCGACAAGGTCCGCTGGGTTACTCCCGGACCCGCGCGCAAAATGCTCACCCGTAGGGGAGACCGCCGGCTGCTCGACGACGTCGTGTCCCGAGCAGAAGCTGGCACTCTGGTCACTCAAACTCTGGCGATCGTGCGCCACGGCGCTGCTGTTTCAAGAAAACAGTGGAGTGGCGGAGAAGCAAGCAGGCCGCTGAACCGAACCGGGGGAGTGCAGGCGCTCGACCTCGTGGATATTTTTTCGGCACTGGGAATCACGCGACTACTGTCGAGTCCGTGGGAGCGGTGCCGGGCGTCTTTGGAACCCTACGCGACGGTTGCCAGCCTGGGATTGGTGACCGCTGACGAATTGGCGGAAGATTTTGCGCAGAGGGAACCAGAAGCGGCAGGTGGAGTCATCAAGCGGCTCTTGCAACGCCCCGCTGAACCTGTCGTCGTGTGCGGACACAGGCCCGTTTTGCCGTCAATGTTTGAGCCGATTCGAGACGTAACTTCGAACCAAATCGCGCGCGGACTCCCCACACAGGACCCTTATTTGCGGACGGCCGAGCTGCTCGTCGCACACGTCGCATACCCAAGAGATAACAATGGCCAGGCCGAAGTTTTGGATATTGAATACCACCGAACAATAAAACGCGTCTGATTTGGCACAAAGTGTTCCCAAAGTTAACTTAGTGTTCACCTGAAACGGATTGCGCCTTAACTTAGCGTCGATACCTTCTTATCGGTTACACCAGTAGCCTTCCCCTCTATGGCATAAAGCCTGGGAAAATACCTCATCGAATAGGAAAATCGACGTGAAGAACCTTCGACTCTCTCGAGTTGCCCTTGCGTTCGGCGCGGGCTCACTTGCCTTTGCTCTTACTGCCTGTGGCTCAGACAACGCCGTTCCGACTGACGAAACCGACAACGGTGGCGAAACCGCAGCAGAAGAAACTGCTGGTGAAATGCTCTCGGGTAGCCTCGCAGGTGCCGGCGCATCCTCACAGGAAGCTGCAATGAACGCCTGGATCGCTAAGTACCAGGGCGAGCAGCCCGACGTCAGCGTCACCTACGACGCTGTTGGCTCGGGTGCAGGTATTACTCAGTTCATCGACAAGCAGGTCTCTTGGGCAGGCTCCGACGCCGTCCTTGAAGGCGACGAAATCGCAGGTGCTGAGGCACGCTGTGGCGGCCCGGCCATCAACCTTCCTGTCTACATCTCCCCGGTTGCAGTTATCTTCAACCTTGAAGGTGTCGACACCCTAAACATGGACCCGGATACCGTTGCTAAGGTATTCGCCGGTGACATCACCAACTGGAACGACCCGGCAATCGCAGACCTGAACCCGGATGTTGACCTGCCTGACCTGGCAATCACCCCGGTTCACCGTGCTGATAAGTCCGGTACCACCGAGAACTTCACCGACTACCTGAACAAGGCAGCTCCGGAATCCTGGCCGCACGAGCCCGACAAGACCTGGCCGATCTCCGGTGGCGAGTCTGGCGACAAGACCGCTGGTCTAGTCCAGGCAGTCAACCAGGGTGAAGGCACCATCGGTTACGCTGACGCCTCACAGGCTGGCGACCTCGGCACCGTTGCACTACAGGCTGGCGACGGCTTCGTGAAGTTCTCCAACGAGGCTGCAGCTGCTGCCGCTGACTCCGCTGAGCGTATCGACTCCGGCGTTGAGGGCGACATCGGCCTAGAGGTCAACCGTAAGCCGGAAGACCCGAACGCTTACCCGATGATCCTCATCTCCTACGCAATCGTCTGCACCACCTACGAGGACGAGAACGAAGCAAACCTCGTTAAGGACTTCATTGGCTACCAGGTTTCCGAAGACGGCCAGGCCGCAGCTGAAGAAGCTGCTGGTTCCGCTCCGCTCTCCGCTAACCTGCGTGACGAGGTTCTCAAGTCTCTTGACATGATCAAGGTGGCTAACTAAATGAAAAACACCGGGAAGGTCGGTAATAAGATCTTCCGGTCAGGCTCAACCGCAGCGGCGGTCACGATTCTAGTGACCCTCGCTGCGGTGGCCGCATTTCTTATCATCCAGGCCTGGCCGGCAATCAGCGATCCGAGTGTTCGAGTCCGAACGGTTGGCAGCTCTGACCAACTAAACATTTGGCAGTTCACTGCACCGCAGATCTTCGGTACAGTTCTCGCAGCCTTCTTGGCAATGCTTCTAGCTGTTCCTCTGTCCATCGGCATCGCACTCTTTATTAGCCACTACGCGCCGAAGCGACTATCCCAAGGTTTGGGTTACCTAGTCGACCTGCTCGCAGCCATCCCCTCCGTTGTCTACGGTCTGTGGGGCGCGATGTGGCTCATCCCTAAACTCGTACCACTCTATGAGTGGATTTCCAAATACTTTGGCTGGATCCCACTATTCTCTCCGCCGGTTTCTTCAACCGGTCGTGTGATCGCTTCAGCCTCCCTGATCCTCTCAGTGATGATCCTTCCAATCATCACTGCAGTGGCTCGTGAAGTCTTCCTCCAGACCCCTAAAGCCCACGAAGAAGCAGCCCTCGCCCTCGGCGCAACGCGCTGGGAGGTTGTGAAAATGGCTGTTCTACCGTTTGGCCGCTCCGGCATCATCTCCGCATCCATGCTTGGCCTAGGCCGCGCACTGGGCGAAACGATGGCCGTGGTTATGGTCCTTTCGGTTGGTTCGAGTTTCTCGTTCAATATTCTTCAAGCTGGTAAGCACTCGACGATTGCAGCGAACATTGCATTGCAGTTCCCCGAGTCGACGGGCGTTGATACCTCCGCACTGATTGCGACTGGTCTTGCGCTATTTGCGATCACAATGATCGTTAACATGATTGCGCGCTGGATCATCTCTCGCCGTGCTGAGTTCTCAGGAGCAAACTGATGTCTACTGAAACTACTACTCGGAACTCATCAAATCCCTTTGCGCCTCGGAACCCTGCTCTGAACAGGCGCCGTCAGATCACAGATAAGATCGCGGCAGTCGGTGTAACCATCGCGTTCGCGCTGGCAGTTATCCCACTGTTCTCCCTGCTGTGGATCGTGATTAAGAACGGTTGGGATAGGCTAACCCCCTACTTCCTGACCGTTTCAATGAGCGGCGTTTACGGCGGTATGGACGCAGGTGGTATCTACCACGCGATGATCGGTACGATCCTGGTCACCGCTTGGGCAACCATCATTTCAGTGCCGATCGGCATGGCGACTGCGGTTTACCTGGTGGAATACGGCAACAACTCAAGGCTTGCTCGTGCCACCACGTTCTTCGTGGACGTCATGACGGGTATCCCGTCGATCGTTGCAGGTCTGTTTGCAGCGTCGCTGTTTGCACTGTTCGTGTCACCCGCATACCGCGCAGGCATTATGGGTGCAGTTGCACTCTCCGTCCTCATGATTCCTACTGTTGTTCGATCCAGTGAGGAAATGCTGCGCCTAGTTCCAAACGAACTTCGCGAAGCTTCCTACGCGCTCGGTGTGCCGAAGTGGTTGACGATCGTGAAGGTCGTTCTTCGTACCGCCGCGGCCGGCCTAACAACGTCAGTAATGCTTGCGGTAGCTCGCGTTATTGGTGAGACCGCTCCGTTGCTGATCACGGTTGGTGTTATTGACTCCATCAACTACAACGCGTTCGAAGGACGCATGATGACGTTGCCCGTGTACGTGTACCGGCAGTACTCGCAGGGTCTGGCTCCCTGTGGAGCTTTGGACAACTGCGTTGAGACCATCAACTACGATCGCGCCTGGGGCGCCGCCCTAGTCCTGATCCTGCTGGTGATGATCTTCAACCTTGCTGCCCGTATCGTCGCTTACTACTTCGCCCCGAAGGGCCGGAACTAAGAGATAGTCATGGCTGAACAAATCACTGTTAAGAACGAAAACATTTACTACGGCGACTTCCTTGCGGTGGAGGGAGTCAACATGGAAATCCAGTCCAAGTCGATCACCGCTCTGATCGGTCCGTCCGGCTGTGGCAAGTCCACATTCCTGCGCACGCTGAACCGCATGCACGAGGTCATCCCGAATGCACGCGTTGAAGGCGAAGTGCTCGTAGGTGACAAGAACATTTATGACAAGGACGTGGACCCGGTACAGGTGCGCCGCTCCATTGGCATGGTGTTCCAGCGCCCAAACCCGTTCCCCACGATGAGTATTCGTGAGAACGTGCTGGCCGGCATTAAGCTGAACAACCGTCGCCTGCCCAAGTCTGAGCAGGACGACATTGTTGAGGAATCACTGCAGGGCGCGAACCTTTGGAACGAGGTTAAGGACCGTCTGAACCGTCCGGGATCCTCCCTGTCAGGTGGTCAGCAGCAGCGTCTGTGCATTGCTCGCGCGATTGCTGTTTCACCGGACATCCTCCTAATGGACGAGCCCGCATCGGCACTGGACCCGATTTCGACTCTGGCCATTGAGGACCTGATGCTCGAGCTGAAGAACGACTACACGATCGTGATCGTTACGCACAACATGCAGCAGGCTGCACGTGTATCCGATCGCACCGGCTTCTTCAACCTTGCAGGTGCTGGCAAGCCCGGCATGCTCGTGGAGATCGACGATACCTCCAAGATCTTCTCGAATCCCACTGAAAAGGCCACGGAAGATTACATCTCTGGTCGATTCGGCTAAAAGTTTGGCGCGGACGCAACTTGCCTTGTTGCTGGTTTCCGTTGCCTAAATAAGCTCCTGGAGGGGAGACAAAAAGTGAGGGCGGGTTGCTTTACCCGCCCTCACATTTTTGTGCTCAAAGTTCGTGTATTGAAGTATCTAGAGTCGTCTTGTTGAAGTACCTTAGGTTGTTATATCGAAGTGTTGAAAGCGCCTTGTTGATGTTTGACCTGCTTGGTCCGACCTACTTGTCAGTTTGATCTTCGAAAGTGTCGGTAACCTGCTTGGACGTGTTCGCCGCAATGCAAACCAGCGTTCGGTCATCGGCCTTGTCCCAGCTTTCCTCAGTTGGAACCAGGGGGAACACGTCCAGCGCTGACTGCGACAGTGGCACGCCGGTGAAGTTCTCAAACTCAGGCACGCAAAACTCATACGCGATTTTCTGAATGCTGGCTACACCCGGGTAGTCGCCGTCTTCGAGTTCCTTCTCCCCAATGACCTGCGCATCGTGAGACTCTGAACAGTCCACAGTCTTCACAGAAGTCATTTCGAAGCCGGCTTCCAAATTAGCGTCCTCGGGAAGGTCTAAACAGTCCCCAGTTTTGAGGTCGATCGCGACCGTGGAACTGCACCCGGCCAGGAGTAGCGCGAGTGCGGCCGTGGAGCCGAAAAGGCGCCGCTTCGATATTCGTGTAGATAAATGCACTGTCTACTTCCTTGGCCTTGAGTACGCGATTACGCGGCTACGCGAAGAACGCGCTGATCCGCCTGGGAGGCGTGCGCCGCGGCGCGTAGCGCGCCAACGCAAGAAGCATACGCCACAAACCTGGCGTGAGCGTCGAAACGGTGAGGCCGCGACGAAGGTCGCGTCGCTACGGTAACACCAGGTGCAGGAGCATGTAGATTACGCCTGCGACGGCAGCAGCTGCCGGTAGTGTCAAGAACCAGGCGACAACGATGTTTCCAGCTACACCCCAGCGCACTGCGGAAAGCCGTTTAGTTGCGCCCACACCCATGATCGCCGAGGTGATCGTGTGGGTTGTGGAAATAGGCGCGTGAACAACGAACGCTGTCACGTAAAGAACGCTTGCAGCCACAGATTCGGCTACAAAACCGCGGGCGGGATCAAGCTCAATGACCTTGCGGCCAAGCGTGCGCATGATGCGCCAGCCACCCGCGTAGGTTCCAGCTGAAATCGCAAGTGCTGCTGCGAGCTTCACCCAGAACGGAATGGTCATTTCGCCGTCAACGTAAATGCTGTGCGTCTCGCCGTAACCACCTGCAAGCAGAGCCATGACGATGATACCCATCGTCTTCTGCGCATCCTGCAGGCCGTGACCCAGCGCCATAGCGGCCGCGGAGACGGTCTGCGCGATACGGAACTTCCGCATCGTGCGGTGGTAGGGCAGGTTCTTAACCAGAGCCAAAGTTAGCTTCATTAGGACGTATGCCAAACCAAAGCCAACAACCGGGGAAGCGAACATCGGGATGACGACCTGCGCCACGATGCCGTCCCACAAAACGTCAGTAGCGGAAGCCAACCCAGCGCCGACCAGGCCGCCAATCAAAGCGTGTGACGAGGACGAGGGCAGGCCGAACCACCAGGTGATGAGGTTCCACGTAATAGCTCCGATAAGAGCCGCAAGGATAATACCCAGGCCGTGGACCTGCATCATGTGATCGGTGGACGTGGTGAAGTGCGAGATATCGATGATGCCTTCACCGATTGTCTTCGCAACTTCCGTGCCTAGCAGAGCGCCAACAATGTTCATGACTGCGGCCATGCCCAACGCAACCCTTGGCGTCAGTGCACGTGTTGATACTGAAGTTGCAATAGCGTTAGCCGCGTCGTGGAAGCCGTTCGTAAAGTCAAAGCCGAGCGCAATGATAATTACGACGACTACGAGTAAAAGGGCGAGATCCACAGGTCAGGACTCCTTGATGGCAATGGTTTCAACGCCATTGGCTAGTCCCTCAAAGGAATCAATAGCCTTTTCAAGAGTCTCGACGATGTCCTTCAGTTTGATTACCATCAGCGGATCAAGACCGGCCTCGAACAACTGCGAGAGCGTGCGACGGTATGCCTGGTCGCCCTCGTTTTCTAGTCGGTTGATTTCGATCCAGTAATCTTTCAAGCCGCCAAGCGTCTTCAGCCGCGGCATTGCGTCCGCCGTGAGGTCACAGCAACGCTGGATCACGTTCAGCTGTTCAGAAACGCCACCGGGCAGTGCGTCAACCTTGTAGAGGACGATGAGGTCACCGGCCTCATCCATGTAATCCATGCAGTCATCTAGACGATTCGCTAGATAGGTGATGTCGTCACGATCAAGCGGGGTGACGAAGGTTTGGTTGAGCTTTGAAGAGATCTCGTGTGTGACCTCATCGCAAAGCTGTTCGACTTCGTGTAGCTCGTCCCTTAGTTTGATGCGCCTTTCGTAGTCAGCGCCGTGAATTCTTGCTAGAAGTTCTGCTCCAGCAACTAGGTGATTTGCTTGTTCTTTGAGAAGTTCAAAGAAAGCATTGCCGGTGTCCGATCTTGAAAATCGCACTTCCATACTCCATATAAACTTGATGGGCACATGCACTCAATAGATTAGTGTACTTTGGTAGTTCTTCCCACATTCGTAATCTGCCATTAACGTTGCTGTCATCAGCGCTTTCATTGATGTGATGCACAAGAACGGCACAACTGGGCCTTTAGTCCCAACCTTAACCTGTCTAAGTTCACAGGTTGAGATACTTTTGCGTTACTTTCGTTATTCTTTGCACAAATGAGGGCGCAGCTGCGCCCTCGGAATCTATTAGAACGCTGTTTTGGCGCGAAATTTGTAAAGTGTCTAGTGGTTTACGTCATAGTGAACAATTTGTGTTGAATCTAGCGCTGGAAAAGTCATACCGTCCGGCTAAACTAATTGCATGAGTGCTGGAAAATCAATGGACCTAGATTTTGAGCTTGATGAAACTTATTTGAAGATCCTTGACCACCTGCGTCGGGATTCACGCATGTCCGTCGCCGCGCTCGCGGAGGCGGTGGGAGTTTCGCGTTCGAATGCGTATTCGAGGCTGAACACGCTGATCGAATCTGGCGTAATTGAGCGCTTCACGGTTGACATCAACCCGCGGCTGGTGGGGAAGAAAGTGAGCGCTCTGGTTTTCGTGTCTTTGGACCAGAGCAAGTGGAAACAGTTCGGCATGCAGCTAAGCCAGCTGGAGCAGATGGACTACTACGCCGTTACAACCGGTGAGTACGACGTCGTTCTGCGGTTGCGGGCGGACGATGTTCCCGGAATTCAGCATGCGGTTGTGGACGTGATTTCGCAGTGGTCGTGCGTGCGTGACACGGAAACCGTGTTTCTAATGCAGGAGCAGAGCAGCGATTACGATTTAGCGCCATTCCAAGTTGAGTCTGGAACTTTGGATCCGCTGGGGGTCTTGAACTTTAACTCGGCAGCGCAACGTTCGATCCGCGGAGACAAGTAGCGGTTTTGCTAGTCCGCGGGCGGCGATCCTACGTGTCCCGCTTTGAGCATAGAAAAGGACATCGGACCAAAAAGCGCCAGTCGGCGCGAAGGCCGCTCGTAGCGGCTTATGGTGGAGCCCGGGGCTTAGTCGGTCCGATGTCCACTTACAGTCTAGACCACACACCGGGTTTGTGCAGTTCAAACCTGTGACACTGCATGGTCACAGTTCAGTAACCGGTCATTCGCTTTGTGTTGAGGCTCCGATTGGTGGATGGATAACCTTCGTCGCCAAATTTATGGGACGATCAGGATGTGAGTGACAACCAAAACCAGGACAAGAACGGCCCGTCTAGGCGATCTGAATCGAGCAATAACGCGTCGCGCATTTCTTCCCATTCGGCAACGCCGGGTGTGAGTCGACCCAACAATCCTGGGCAGGCTGGTGAGCCAGCATTCACTCAATCGCGGCTGTCGCGAAATCTCCGCAAGCAGCGAGACGCTCACAAGGCTGAGCCGCACAAACGTAGCGAACGGTGGGGGAGGATCCTCTCCGTTCCACTCAAGTACCTCTCAGCATCCACAACGATGTTGCTGTCACTTTTCATGGCACTTGGTTACCTGCTTACAGGTCAGCGCGATTTCGTAACCGTCTCTGTTGTCTTTGCGATTCTCATCATGGCGAACGGGTGGAACGGGCTTGTTCGAAGTCCCGCGAAATACCCATCCGCGATCACAACGCTGGTAGTGGGTTTACTCGCGGTAATAGCTGTGCGTCTAACTGGAGATTTTGCGTGGGCAACTATTGTGCTCGGCTTTACGGTGGCGATCGCCGCGATCGCTGAAATGATGAGGCCCCTTCCGCGCGAAAACCTGGTTCGATCTCTGTCCTCTTCCGTCTTTGCAGGTTTCGTTGCCATCATCGGCTCGGCATGGATAGTGCTAGCAAATTCCGTGCTGTGGGCCGGAATCATGACTGGAGCCGCAGTAGTTGTCACGTTTGCCGTAATCGGAAACCAGATCGGCGAATCCGCCAAGGCGAACTCAATCTGGGCGCTTATTTTCGGCGCGGTCAGCGGACTTGGATTAGGTGGAGTCGCAGTTCAGGTCGGAGAAGGCTCACGCATCCTGCGCCTGGCCTTCCCAACCCTGTTGGGAACAATCCCACCCACAGTTTCAGTGCTCGTTCTTTCCACAATCATGGGCCTGGCGATCGGGCTCATTATTGCGCTAGTTGACATCTTGTTTGGCGAACATACGCGCAGAGTTTCCGAGGCCGGGGCTTTCGCACGCGGCGCGGTGAAGTTCATGCTCGTGGTCATGCCAATCTACGTAATTGTTCGTGTGGGTGCGCTCGGCTAGCCTGCCAGGCTAGAAAATGGCGGTAATTGCGGGCTTCCCCGCATGCCTGCAGATAAATGTCCCCGGGTGCTTTTAGCCTGGAGGCATGATTGTAATTCCTGAGAATCTTCCGCAGCAGGTAGCTCCCCTGACTTGGCTTCTTGGATCTTGGCGTGGCTGGGGCACGGCCACAGGCGATGACGGCGATGTTTTGATCGCTCTTGCCTTTGATGCTCAGGTCGTGGGGAACCAGGTGCGCACCCGGATCACGGTTTACGACACGGATTCGGTGGTGGAACTCGATGCTCACACCGGCGCGCTGGACGGTGCCGACATGCTGAAAAAGTCGGGTTTTAGGTGGGAGGAAACCGCGTACTGGGCGGTTGTCCCCGACCCTGAGGATGAGCAGGAGAAATACCTGCAGGTCACGTCCGCAACTACCCGCGGCGTTGCGCACCTGTGGGTTGGGAAAGTGCAGGGCCCGCGGATTCGCCTGCTGGTAGACACACTGGCTCGCACGGAGGATGCCCTCGCGGTGTCGAAGGGTGACCGGATGCTGGGTTTGGTGAATTCCGATATCTTCTTTACAGAGACTCTGACGACAGCGGCCGGCGATTTCACTACATCGGGGCGTGTTGCACGCGTTGTAGATCCTCAGCCGATTGAGACTTTTGCGAAGGAAGATGACTAATGCGATCGCCTCTTCTTGATTTGCCCGGAGCAGTGGAAGATTCATTAGACGAGGGCGTAGCCGGCCACTACGGTGACCTCTCCGGTGAGCAGTGGAACCTGGAAAAAGGCAGGGCATTCTCAGACCTGTCAGACAAAGGGATCGTGACCGTTTCCGGCCCGGATCGCCTGTCTTGGCTCACAACGATTTCATCGCAGATCGTGGATCCAATGACTCCGGCAGATTCGAAGGAACTCCTCCTACTTGACCCGAACGGTCGCATAAGTTTTGCAGCCGCAGTCCTTGACGACGGGGAAAAAACAACGCTGATTGTAGACGGCCCGCAGGCCGAACCGCTTGTGGACTTCTTGGAAAGAATGAAGTTCATGCTTCGTGTCGAAATCAAGAACGCAACCGAACAGGTCGCCGTAATTGGCGCTATAGTTCCGTCAAACCAGCCGGCAATAAACCATGCGCGCGAAGAAGTAACCGACTATCCGGGATATCTGGTCAGTTGGGTCGATCCGTGGCCAGGAATTGTCGAGGGCGGAGCCAGCTACACCCCACCAGAGTTTGAGCACCCGGCTGCGTCGCGCACCCGAGTGCTACACCTAGTTGAACGCGACCAACTGGAGGAGTTCTCGGAAGCCTGGGCAGATGATGGAGGCACCTGGGCGGGCCGAAACGCATGGGAAGCCCTGCGCATCGAAGATTTGCGGCCCCGCTTCCAGCGCGAAGTTGATGAAAAGACTGTGCCACACGAGCTTGACTGGCTCCGCACGGCAGTCCACCTTCACAAGGGGTGCTACTCCGGACAGGAATCCGTGGCCCGCATTGTGAATATGGGTAAGCCGCCACGGCGACTGGTCCTACTACAACTGGACGGATCTGAATCCAGAACGGTAGACGTTGGTGCTGAAGTTCAAGCCAAGGGCCGCAAGGTTGGCCAGGTGACTTCGGTAGCTCGGCATGCAGACTGGGGGCCAATGGCACTCGCGGTGATCCGACGTGGCGTCGCACTGGATGTGCAACTAGACGTCGAAACTGACGAGGGTCCGATCGCGGCCGCTCAGGAAGTCATCGTGGATCCGGCCGGAAAATCCTCTGAATCCCCGAAGAATCGCCCCGGCGCTGAACTGCGCGGAATGCGACGCGGCGTGGAAGGGCATCCTCCCATAGGCGGAATGGGAATGAAGGCATAGTCCTTTCATAGTCAGATTGCGTGGGAGAGGTCTGTATCGAGTTTGCGTGAAGAGCTTGTCAGCGCGTTCAGATAACCAAGTACCTCTGGTCGCGTTCGGGAATTGGAAGTACCTTTGGCCGCGTTGGGGAATTGGAAGTAGACATGAAGGCTGTAATCCAAAAAGTTGACGGCGCATCCGTTTCAGTGGATGGAGAAACTGTTGGCGCTATTGAAGGGCAGGGGCTCTGCGTACTCGTTGGTGTGACTCACGATGACGGACCCAAGCAGGTCGAGACGATAGCGCGCAAGATCGCCACGCTGCGGATCTTGGATGATGAAAAATCCGCAACTGACCTGGACGCGCCCGTCCTCGTGATTTCACAGTTCACCCTCTACGGTGATGCTCGCAAGGGGCGCCGCCCCACCTGGA
>DUQT01000097.1 GCA_012837655.1 Actinomyces sp.
CTTCTTACGCGCGTTAAGCGCCTCAATAAGCTGGGGAACCACCTCGAAGAGATCCCCCACCACACCAAAATCGGCGATCTCAAAAATTGGGGAATCCGCATCCTTATTCACCGCAACAATCGTCTTCGACGTCTGCATCCCCGCCCGATGCTGAATCGCACCAGAAATCCCGAGAGCGACATACAGTTGCGGTGACACCGACACCCCGGTTTGACCGACCTGCGTGTTCGCAGGCACATACCCCGCATCAACGGCAGCCCTGGAAGCACCCACTGCGGCGCCTAACGCGTCAGCAAGCTCCCCAACGAGGGCGAACTTTTCTTCGGACCCAAGACCGCGCCCACCGGCAACGACCTTTGCCGCTCCACGGAGTTCTGGACGGGTTGACGTTTTGGTTTCTTCGTCAAACGACAACACGGTCGCTGCGGGTTTCCCAGACGCCGTCACCTCAAGTGCTACTTCTTGCAGGGGCTGCGCCGCCGCGCGTGCATCCACTGATCCTTGGCGGAGCGTAATCACCGGAGCACCAAACGTCGCCGTTGACACACTGTTGTATGCGCCGCCATACACGGAATGGTTCGCGACCACCCCGAGATCATCCCTCGCAACACCGATCGCATCCACCGATACCGCGCCACGGGTACGCGCCGCGTATCTCGCCGCAATATCTTTTCCGTCGGGAGACTGCGCCAGGATCACCGCATCCGGCTGCACGAGCGCTGCCGCGGCTTCTACCGCATCCACTCCAGGAACAATGAGCCCCTCCCCTACAGGCACGGTAAGTACCTGGGCAGCTCCCTGCTCAGCCAGTGTTGCCGCGTGTGACGCGTCCGCAAGGAGGAGCGCCACCGGAGTGCCCACCTGCGAGGCAGCACCCAAGAGTTCAGCCGATGCCTTGGAGAGCCCACCCGCAGGGGAAGCCTCGCACACAACCAGGATCGAATCTTTCGCAAATTCAGTCATGACGATACTTCCTTACACCAGACGGTTCTCAATGAGGAACTCCGCAAGCTGCTTGCCCGCGTCACCCTCGTCAACAATTTTCACGCCAGCCTCACGCGGCGGCTTCTCCGAAACCTGGAGCATAATCGAGCGAGCCGCCTGAGGGTTCTCTGCGTCAACGCCGAGCTCCGTGAGGGGCACCTCTTCCAGAGGTTTCTTCTTTGCCGCCATAATGCCCTTAAAGTTCGGGAACCGAGGGTCAGGCAACGCTTCCGTAATCGAGACCACAGCAGGGAGCAAAGCTTCTACCTGCTGCACACCCCCATCCACCGGCCTAGCACCCGAAACTTTTCCGTCGCTAATCTCCACCGACGAAAGCCCCGACGCATGCGGCACCGAAAGGAACTCAGCCACAGCTGCAGGAACCATCCCGCTCGAACCATCCGTCGACGCGTTCCCCGCAACCACCACGTCAAAGCCTTCACGCTTCACCGCAGCAGCAATCACCTCAGCCGTCAACACCACATCAGCACCCAAAAGCGCCTCATCAGCAACATGCACCGCACGATCCGCCCCCATCGCAAGCGCCTTACGCACCGTCGCAACAGAATCCGAGGGCGCAACCGCCAGAGCTACCACCTCAGCATCAGCATTCGCGTCACGGAACGCAAGCGCCGCTTCCAATGCACGCTCAGAAATCTCATCCAACACAGCCTCAGACGCGGCACGATCCGCCAAACCCGTCTCAAGGCTGAGCACACGGTCACCGTAGGTATCAGGCACCTCTTTGACCAACACGATCAACTTCATCGTTTCTCCATTTCATACGGTCCGTCAGCCAGTATAACTAGGAGCTAATTGCCCAAACGAATCGTATATGGCAAACCCAAGGCGAATTTATTGGTATTTCTCCAAATGTTGTGTGGAGCGTTGCACCGTTCTGGTTTCGGTAGAGTATTGGACGGATGACAGGAATAGAGAGGACCGCCATGAAACGTCAGCGGCCATTGCGCATCGACCCGATTGCTGAGGCGAAGAGGCAGTGGACCCAGCACGGATGGGAGGAAGCCGCTCCCGGCATGGCCGTCTATGCCTCAATCATGCGCGTGCACCAGCTCATGCTGTCAGACGTCGAGCAGGTCTTAAAGCCCATGAACCTGTCATTTGCGCGGTTCGAACTGCTCCGGCTTCTCGCGTTTACGCGGGAGGGGCGGATGCCGATGTCAAGCGCGGTTTCGCGCCTACAAGTGCACCCTGCGAGTGTGACAAGCATTGTGGATCGGCTGATGTTGGACGGGCTTGCGTCCCGTGAATCACACCCGAGTGACGGGCGCGCAACAATGCTCGTCATTACCGAGAGTGGCAAGGCACTCGTAGAGAAGGCCACCCTCGCTTTAAACGCAGAGTCGTTCGAGCCGATCGATATGACTCCGGCAGATCAGTCTTCACTGATCGGGATCCTTGCCCGATACCGGAAGGATTCAGGCGACTTCGAAGATCCAGCACCGAAACCTGAGTCTCTCGAAGCGTTGTAGGTTCGGTGGCGTATCACGTTCTCAACGTGTTGATGATGCCTGAGAAATCTTTAGTGGCGCCTTCACCTGAAGCAAACTCCGCATAGATCTCTTCAGCATGCAAACCCATGGGCGCCTGCGCTCCGGTGGTTTCAATGGCGTGACGGGCAAGGCCGAGGTCTTTCGCCATGAGGGATCCCGCAAACCCC
>DUQT01000098.1 GCA_012837655.1 Actinomyces sp.
CAAACTCATTCCGGGCACAGCTTGACGCGACGACACGTAGGTGAAGAACGCGTTCTTCATCGCGACCAGCGGGCGTGGAAGCAGCGAAATCATGACCGTGTCATCCACATCTGAAACCAGGCCGTGCGTTTCTTCCCGCGCCACGATCCGAACCGGCACAAAGACGGGACGGGAGGCGTGCACGCGCTTCAAACCGCGAGCGACCTCATCTGCCTTCAGCGCCTGAATCGTTGCGGTGTGCCAGCCGGGCGTCAGGTCGTGACCTTCGATAGTCGTGTCGATATAGCCGCCACGATCGGTGTAAATAACTTGCTTCTTGCTACCGATTTGCACGAGGACCGGCTGGAAGGGGATTTCTGCGTCAATGAACTGACGCCAACCGCGCTCACCGCGCGCAGTCGCAGTAGTAACCGAGTCGTCGTCGCTGTCCGCGCCAACGGCATCCCTTATGAGGTCACCCATTCCAGAGGGGGCGCGCTCCGCCGCGCGCAACCGCATATCTTCCAAAGTGGGTAGTCCGCGCCGGCGAGCCCAAATCTCATACTTCTCTTCAAAAAAAGTTGGCGCCATCAGCGCACGCCCAATCAGGCGAACCTTCTTAGAGTTTCCGATTCCGCCGTAACCTATCATTTCGGGCCGCCAACCACTGTTAGATAGCACTTGAACGATCCCCTTGTTTAGAGCATCCTCAAGCTTCGTTACTGCAGTCAAAAACACAATTACAGTCTACGGGACGGGCCTCGAACTCACTAGGTTCGGGCACTCATCATGCAACGTCGAAAGACTTCGCTAGGCCAAGTAATAGACCGCCGAGGACGACGAAGGCCACCCCGACGAAAAGTGTTGTCATTTCCCGGGAGCTCCTCTTTTCACCCAGGATGTAAACCCCACCCAGAGTCGCGATGATGACGCCCAGCTGTGACAGCGCAAACCCGGTTGCAACACCATTAATACTGGTGGAGTACAGCATCACCACGTTTCCGACCGCCCACGACCCACCAGAAATTCCCTGTTTCGCAGTGGTGGGAACGTAAAGACTCTCACCTTTTTGACCAGGAATTGCGACCGCGAGGCCGAGCGCGCCCAACACCAGCCCAATGCCCATCGGTCCGACTGCGTCAACCGCTGAAATCTCCGCGTAACGCAACACCGTGGGGTAAATGCCGAACATACTTCCGGCGAAAATCGTTGAGATCAGACCCCCGCGCGCATCTTCTGCAGAAAGCGTGGTTGCCGACCTCTCCCGCCAACTCGTGCTTGCTACACCTAAAACCACCGAGCCTAGCGCCAAAACTCCAAGGGTGGCTGAAGTTGTCGTTGCCCACTCGCCAAACAGGACCACACCCGCGATCGCGTTGATTGCCAGTTGGATACCCGTAGACATGGGCAGCGTGCGGGAGACCCCGTGAAACCTAAATGCGCGAATCTGAAAGAACTGGCCCGCCGCCCACGCCAGTCCCATCGCAATCCCTATTCCAGTTGACGAGGGCGTCCAGGTCGTCGTTAGAAACGGTAAGGCCAACAAACTGATCAGGCCGGCACCCAGTGCGATACCAACATTTTGCTGGCGAGCACTACCACCAAAGTGGCCCATCAACAGTGGCATAGTGCCAAAAAATAGTGATGGGATAAGCCCAATCAGAATGTTCATAGACTCATCCTAGAGGGTTCTATTTTTTAGTCGAATCGCCCTCGTCATCGAACTTCTTATCGGGGCGACGCTTCCAAATGCGGCCAAGTCCCAGGCGGCGGGAACGAAGCTCGAGAGGGAGGTGTGCGCGGCGCTTGCGCGACGTTTCACGCAGGACCGGGATCGAAATCAGGGTGACCGCGAACATCGCCCACGCAAACGAAATGACCACGCTGAAGCCGCCCTTGAACCCGGACTTATCAACCATTTGGCCGGCAATTGCAGAGCCCATGGATGTTCCGACGTTCATGGCGGTCGACATCCAGGTCAGGCCCTCCGTGAGGCGCCTGGACGGAACGGCTCTTTGCACCATCGCGTTCACGTTGATCATGGTTGGCGAAATCGAGAACCCCGTGACGAACAGGATGATCCCAACGCCGATTATTGTCCTGGAGAAAGCTGAAAGCGTGGCGCCCACCGCGAGCGCGAAAACGCCGCCAACAAACAACTTCCACAGCGGGAAACGCCACGTGCGAGCCCCGTACAGCAGACCGGCCAGCATTGATCCGGCCGCGAAAATGCCGAGCAGCACGCCAGCCATCGGTTTTTGACCGAGCGCCTCTGTGAACGCGACTACCGAAATGTCGATCGCGCCAAACATCGCGCCCGCACCAATGTAGACGATCGCCAGGGCAATCATGACCGGCTGCGTCATGACTGAGCCCTTCGGCTGATGCTCAGAAGTATCGACGGTCGGCGGTTCGGTCTGTTTTTGCGAAAGCAGCCAGTAACCACCGCTTAACGCCAGCATGATCGCCAGCGCCAGGCCACCCATCGGGTGCACGCCGGTGGTCAGCACGGTGGCGATGATGGGGCCGACCATGTAGACAAACTCATCGATGGTGGATTCCATCGAAAACGCCGTGTGAAGTTGTGCCGGAGTCTCCACAGCATTCGTCCACCGTGACCGCACCATGGACCCCAGCGACCCCGAAGCAGCGCCCGCTATCGCCGTGAAAATATATAGCAGTGCCACGGGCGCTTGCAGCAGGGCCGACACGATAACGCCGATCAGTGCAACGGAAGAAATCGTTACGGCCGGAATCATAATTCGAGCCTGGCCGTAACGATCAACTAGGCGTGCAAGTACCGGTGCAAAAACCGCGTACGAAACAATATTCGTCGCACTTACCTGCCCCGCGAGCGTGTAAGACCCATACAGCGTCGAGATCATGAGGATTTGAGAGATCCCAACGATGGACATGGGGAAGCGTGCAATCAGGCCCGCTAGCGAAAACTTCCATGCCCCACTGATAGTGAGAATGTCGCGGTAAGAATTCAGCACGTTCGCAGTCTACGCGACAATTCCCACTAACTATTAAATTGTCGAGGGCGGAGCTTACATGCGCGAAGTCTGGTCAAAGAACTCTCTTTCCCAGATGCAGGCTCCCAGGTATGCGCGGGTGGCCCGCTGACGGTCAGCGGGTGACGCTTCCGCCATGAGTTCCTCTACGATGCGGATGGATTCGCGAGTCGCATCCACGAAGTCCGTGTCGCCATAAAGGGTGAGCCACGCGTTGTACGTGTGGTCGGGGTGGTTGAACTTCGTTAGTTTCAGACCGATTTCTGCATACAGCCAGTAGCACGGCAAAACAGCGGACGCTCCAACGACGTAGGATTCAATCGCGGTGCGGGCCAGCAGGAAGTCCGTGTAACTCGTGGTGATCGGCGTGATCGGCATTTGCGCCGCGTCGACGAGGTCCTGCTGCCTGTGCGTGGACAGCCAGTCACGGTGAAGTGCCTGCTCCACCTCAATCGCACCCGCGCCACCGTGACCCCAGTGCACGCGGTCAGCCGGACGGTAAGACTTCGCCGCCAGCATCGTCAGTGCCTGCGCATAGCGATCCAAATAAAACGCGTCCTGGCGCTGGTATGCCGTGAAATCCCACTGCGAAAGCGTGTCATCACGCAAACCTTCAATGAACGGTAGCGCCCACATCTCCCGCATCACCGGTACGGAAAGATCCCACAGCATCTTCGTCCACGGGCCGGCCGGTTCAATCCAGGGAGTGGCGACATCCAGTTCGTCAGCATCGCCCTCGTCGTCATTTTGGATGACTTCCATGGGTTCGTTAAGGGGCCCCAGTTCGATCGATTCTGACAACCAGGGCTGGTTTGAAGCGGCCTTTTCGAATCGGCGCGCGCGATGACCGTGGTCGATCGGGCCGTTGCCGGAGCCGACGTGCAGGGCCTCCGCGTTCGAAATCGATTCGTGGAGCCACTTCGTGACCCAATCGAGCGCCTCCGGGTACCCGTCACCCGCAGCCAGACGAGTCGCGAGCGCAGACGACATCGAACAGCCAGTTCCGTGCGTTGACTTAGTTTCAATACGCGGCGCTGAGGACGTGGCTACGATCCCGTCAGGTCCAACCAAACTGTTGATGACTTTATCGCCGGTTAGATGGCCGCCCTTGACGGTGACGAGCAGGTCGAACTCTTCGGAGAGTTTTTGGGCAACTTCGATAGCCTCATCATCGGACTCGATGGAGCCGGCGGGAAGGCTTGCTAGGACCTCCAGTTCAGGAATGTTGGGCGTGATCACCGTGGCCAGGGGCAGGAGTTCGCGCAGAGCGTCCTCGGCATCTTTATCCAGCAGGCGATCACCAGACGTTGCAACCATCACCGGGTCGATGACGACGACCTCGGGAGCATGCTCTTTCAGCCACGCCCTCACGGTTTCAATGTAGTCAATCCTTGCAAGCATGCCGATTTTCACGGCGTCGATTTCAACGTCATCGGATATGGCTTCGAGCTGGGCGCGAACCGTTGAGAACTCGGGGTAATCAACCGTGGTTACGCCGTGCGTGTTCTGTGAAACCAAAGCTGTAATAGCGGACAGTGCGAAACCGCCCGCAGCCTGGATCGATTTGATGTCTGCCTGCGCGCCTGCGCCTCCCGTGGGATCGGTGCCGGCGATTGTCAAAACGCGGGGAACTTGGGCGGTCATTTCAAGTCACTTCCTTTATTTTCTTGGTGCAAAATAGAGCTTTTTGTTTCATTCCAAATTTTTACGAGGTCGCGCGCGGCTGCGGCCGGATCGTTTGCGGACACGATCGCGGAAATCACCGCGGCAGAATGAATGTCCGTGGACGCGAGAGGTTCAATGTCGGCTTTAGTGATGCCGCCGATCGCGATGATTGGGTGAGGTGAATGTGCCGCTATATCAGCGATTCCCGCGGTTCCCAAAGGTTCGGGAGCGTCATCTTTGGAGTGTGTTACGTGAACAGAGCCCACGCCAACGCAGTCGATCACGTCGCCCAGGGCGTTTGCGCGAGCCATTTCGGCGGGGCTGGCTGCTGACCAGCCGATTTGGGCGTCGCCAACCAGGTCTCGAACCAGTTTGGGCGGCAGGTCCGTTTGGCCGATGTGAACTCCGGTCAGGTTTGCACCCGCCTGTTGCGCGGCCAGGAACACGTCAACGCGGTCGTTGACGATGATCTGAGCCCGTCCGTCAATCACCTTCGCGCCCGCCATGACCAGGTCCAGCAGGTATCCGGCGTCAACGTTCTTCCAGCGGAATTGGACCGTGCTGACGCCAGCGTTGACGGCTCCTTCAATCGTCGCGAGGGTCTCCGCGATTGCCCGGTCGTGCCACGCGTGGTCGGTGGATTCGGCGCGGGCAGGCTTTCCGATTCGAGCCATGGACTGGCCCGGATCCGTAACCAGGTAGATTCCCGGCGCCGGCGCGACCCGTCCTTGTGATTGTTTTGTGAAATTAAATTCCCGAGGACGGTTCTGACTCATCGCAGGAGTGCTCCTTCACGCAGAACATCAGCGTTCAACGCGTTTAGTTGATCTAAGAAATTGACTGCAAACGAGCCAGGTCCACTCGATGACGACTGCGCGATCTCAGCGGCTAGACCAAAGCATGCGTGTGCGGCGGCAGTTGCTAGAAGAGTGTCGTCGTATGCCGAAACAAAAGCGGCAATGTATGCGCCCAGTGAGCACCCCATGCCAGTGACCAGGGTTAGGATCGGGTGACCGTTGGCGCACTCGTAGGAATTCTTTCCATCGGTAATAAAGTCGATTTCACCCGATACTGCAACGACAGCGCCGATTTCATTTGCGAGCTGTTTTGCAGCTGATTGCGCTTCATCCACGCTGGCCGTGGAATCGACGCCGCGCCCTCCGATACCTCCGGACAGCGCAATAATTTCTGAAGCATTTCCGCGGATCACCGTGGGCTTGTCTTGCAAAAGTTCTTGGGCCAGCTTTGTCCGCACAGGCGGAGCACCCACGCCAACCGGGTCTAGGACCCACGGGGTGCCCGCTTCTTTGGCGGCCGCGGTAGCTTCAGGCATTGCGGCCTGCTGGGCAGGAGCCACGGTACCGAGGTTCACCAAAACCGCTGACGCGATGGATGCGAACGGCCCAGCTTCGCCCTCAATGTCAATCATTGCGGGCGCACAACCACTGGCAAGTAGCACGTTCGCGGTCACTGGTTGCGCGACGGTGTTTGTTAGGCATTGGACCAGCGGGTGCTGGCGGTTTACTTCTTCCCAAACTTCGACAACTTTGTCGGACAGTTCAGGGTTGGCTTCAAATCTGGAAGATTTCATCGACCATTCCTCCGCTCGCATTAACGAGATCAGGTTCGCGGGTCTCATCTCAGCCCCGGATGGGGCACCCCGTGTCAATGAAAACTATGGCACATCAGGCAAAGAACTGCCACCGCGCCTAGTCGCCGAGGGCTTCCTTCACAACTTCCTTGGCCTCTTCCTGGACTTCAGCCAGGTGCTCGGGGCCCTTGAATGATTCGGCGTAGATCTTATAAACGTCCTCGGTTCCCGACGGGCGGGCAGCGAACCAGGCGCTTTCGGTCGTAACCTTCAGGCCGCCGATCGGCTCGTTGTTGCCGGGCGCGTTAACCAGTCGCGCGGTGATGTCCTCACCGGCCAGCTGGGTCGCCGCAACGTCCTCGGGGGATAGTTTCGCAAGCTTAGCCTTCTGCTCCCGCGTCGCCGCGTTGTCAATGCGCGCGTACGCGGAGTCACCAAAGCGTTCGACCTGTTCCCTGTGGATTTGCGAGGGCGTTTTCCCTGTTACTGCGATGATCTCCGCGGCAAGGAGCGCGAGGATAATGCCGTCCTTATCAGTGGTCCAGACGGTGCCGTCCTTGCGCAGGAAGGATGCGCCAGCAGATTCCTCGCCACCGAATCCGACTTCACCCGTGAGTAGCCCCGGGACGAAGTACTTGAATCCGACGGGAACCTCGATGAGCTTGCGGCCAATGCTTTCCGCAACGCGGTCAATGAGCGCCGAGGAAACCAGGGTCTTACCAACCGCGCAGTCGGCACCCCAACCCTCGCGGTGTTCGAACAGGTACTCAATGGCGACAGCCAGGTAGTGGTTCGGGTTCATCAGGCCATCAGCGGTAACGATGCCGTGGCGATCCGAGTCCGCGTCGTTACCAGTTGCAACGTCGTACGGCGTGTTGCCCTCCGCGTCAGGCGTCATCACCTTCAGCAGTGAAGCCATCGCGTAGGGGGATGAGCAGTCCATGCGGATCTTGCCATCCCAGTCCAGCGTCATGAAGCTCCACTTCGGGTCAACCTTCGGGTTCACAACCGTCAGGTCCAGCCCGTATCGCTCACCGATCGCTGCCCAGTAGTCAACAGCCGCACCACCAAGCGGGTCTGCGCCAATGCGGACGCCGGCTTCGCGAATGGCATCCATGTTGATTACCTTGTCGAGGTCGTCAACATACTTGGCGAGGTAGTCGTACTGCGTAACGTTCGGCTCATCCAGCAAATCATTGCCGGTTATGCGCTTTACCTTCTCCCAGCCGTCCGCAAGGATCTCGTTTGCGCGGTTAGCAATCCACGAGGTCGCGTCGGAATCTGCCGGGCCACCATGCGGCGGGTTGTATTTGAAACCTCCGTCGCGGGGCGGATTGTGGGAGGGCGTAACAACAATGCCGTCAGCGAGTCCATCACCCGTAGTGCGTACGCCCTCTTCAGAACCTGCTCCGTTTGCCACGAGAATGGCGTGAGACACGGCCGGGGTGGGCGTGAACGAGTTACGGGAATCGATGTGAACGTTGACGCCGGCGGCGATTAGAACCTCGAGGGCGGAGCGCCATGCGGGCTCCGACAGCGCGTGCGTGTCACGGCCGATGAACAGGGGGCCATTAATCCCCTGGGATGCGCGGTACTCAACGATTGCCTGGGTCGTCGCGACGATGTGCGCCTCGTTGAACGCACCGTCAAAGGACGAACCACGGTGACCAGACGTTCCAAACACGACCTTCTGGTCGGGATTGTTCACGTCAGGTTCGATGTCGTAGTACGCGGACAGAACTTGATCGACGTTTATTAGGTCTTCTGGTTTGGCTACTTGGCCTGCTCTTTCATGCATGCCCCAATTGTGTCAGGTGTCACTCAAATTTTCATCCGCGTCCTACCATGCAAAACCCAAAGCCCCGAATATGGGCAAATTTCGCCCGAATTCGCTTGGACCACGATTGCTTGGCCCGCGCGGAGCCGCGCGGGCCAAGCAGCGTATCCAGGTTTGCTCAAAGGAGCGCGGTCCAAGTAGGTTATTCAGGTTCGTGCCAAGGCGCGGTCCAAGCGCCGTATCCAGGTTCGCGCGCCGCACGCGTCCTCACGAGGTCATGCACAGCAACTCGCCGTTGCGCAGCGCGCCTGTCCTCATTTGGGTTTGCGCACGACTCCGATCATCGAGTCGATGTCGCCGGCCACCCAGGCTTCATAGTTGTGCTTGATGCGTTCAGGTGCGCGATCGGGGCGACCACCCGCGGAGTGGGGGCTGATCACAACGTTTTCGAAGTCCCACAGGGGCGAATCTTCGGGCAGTGGCTCAACTTGGAAGACGTCGAGCCCAGCTCCGCCGAGCTTGCCTTCCTCCAAGGCCTTGGCAAGAACGCCCTCGTCGACTGTTGGCCCACGACCCACGTTGATAAGTAGGGCGCGGTCGGGAAGTAGGTCCACAATTTTCTGGTTGAAAATATTTTTCGTGGCGGATGTTGCGGGCAGGACCATGACGAGGATGTCGGTTTCGGGTAGGACCTTCTCGAAGTCGTCTTCGGTTATGACCGGGAAGCCGGCGCGCTCACCTGCGGAACGCGCAACGCCCGTGACGTTTGCGCCCAGCGCGTCAAACACGCGCGCAACCTGCTGACCAATCGCACCGAATCCCCACACGACCACGTTGGATTCGACTGTTGTGCGAACGTGCTTGCCGTCGTGAAGAGGGCGGGGGCGGCCAAAGTCGGACCAGTAGTGTTCGCGCTTGTGCTCCAGCATTTCAGGAATGCGGTTCGTAAGCGCCAACGTCAGCGCGGCGGCATGTTCCGCGACGGGACGGTCGTGGAAGTGAACGCCGTTCGTGACAACCACGTCGTCACCCAGGTTCGAGTTAAGGAGCCCATCCGGACCAGCCGCCAAAGTCTGGTACCAGCGAACATTCGGAAGCTGATCCACAAACTTCGAAACACGCGCCTGCATGCCCCACAGAACGGCGGCTTCAGCGTCGCGGTGTTCCTCGGGAACATCTTCGAATTCGGATAGCTTAACGATCTCTACGTCGGGCAGATCCAAATCCAGAGGGGTTGAAGTCGGAATAATTAGTTTCATGGTTTCCTCCGTTCAGGAATGTCCTTAACCGGGTTCTTGTCCCATTCAATCACCGCACACTTTTCTCGGCTATAGTTAGCCGCTAAAATCAATCCTCGAAGCTAGATTTTGGAGGAAATCCATGGGAAAGAAGTCTCGCCGCAAGAAGGTCGGCGCCAACAAGAAATTCCGCCCAATCATTCCGCACGTCGCCCGCCCATTTGAAGGCCTTGACGCGGAAGCCGACCTGGTTGCAATGCGTGAAATTATTCCCGCCGCGACCCTCGCCGCAAAAACAACGCCGGAATACGGTTCCGTTGACTTCTACTTCGCAACCCTCCTGCCCGACGCCGCGCCCGCAATCGTGCGCGAAGACGGCGTCATCCTAATCGGCATGCAGACCCGTTCCAGCACGCGTGACGCGGGACATGACCTGGGCGTCGCCCTCGTCGCCGCAATCGATCGCAAGAAAAAGATTGACGAGGACGTGGCTGACTACGGCGTTGTGCGAGTCGACGTTCGCGACGCTGGGCCGCGCATCAACGACATGCTTGCTTCCACGCAGAAGATGGAGATTCGCTCCGACCTTGGTTTCTGGATTGCCGAAGGCCAAAAGAACGAAGAGATTGAAGCGGTCATTGAGCAGACCTCAAAGGAACTGATTCCATCAAAGGCCGTGCCGGGTGTAGAGAACACGTACTGGCACGACATGGGTAAGCACTTCGTGCGCTGGATTCGCCTAGAAGATGAGGACCAGTTGTTCACCGCGCTGGCCCGCATGCAGGCGGCTGGAGAACTCAGCCTGGGGCAGGGCGACCGCTTCATCGGCGCCTTCCGCGCGGCTGGCCTGTCCATTCCCGTATTCGAGTTCCCCGGCGAAGTTGACCCGGAGACGCTAACCGAACCGGTCAAGGAACTGGAACAGAAGCTCGCTGCCGCCCTCGAAAATAAAGAACCGCTAAATGACGATGAACGTCGCGCACGTGCGGGACTTGTGTCGCGCCAAGTTTCCCTATAATTGCTAACAGAAATTTTATTCTGATTAGACTGAATTTATGAGTGAATCTGGTCCGCGAAGTCAAGGGAGCCGCGCCAGCGAATCCCTGCGTAATCGTCCACAAAAACACAGGGTTGCGGTGATCATTCCCGCCCACAACGAAGCCCGCCAAATCGCACACACCGTGCGCGCGTGTAGGGCGCTACCGGGAGTGGACCTGCTAATCGTCGTGGATGACGGGTCGGATGACAACACGCAACAGCACGCCCGCCAGGCGGGCGCTGTTGTTGTGCGGCACTCTGTGGTTAGGGGTAAGGCCTCCGCGCTGGAAACCGGCGTGAAGGTCGCGGCTATGCGAGACCGCGCGGACGGACTGCCCAGGCACCTGCTCTTCTTGGACGCCGACCTTGGGGAGAGCGCGCTTGAGGCGACCTCGCTTATCGCAACGGTGCAAAGCGGGAAAATCGACTGCGCGATCGCGACCCTGCCCAAGCAAAAGGGTGCGGGTGGACACGGTTTTGTTGTCAACCACGCGCGTAAAGCGATCCGCAGGGCGACGGGATGGTCGCCGATGGCGCCACTTTCCGGCCAGCGTTGCATCACCCGCGAAGCTGTCAACGACATCATGCCGTTTGCGCCCGGTTGGGGCGTCGAGGTCGCAATGACGATCGACCTTCTGGTCAAGGGCTACACCGTGCAGGAAGTGCCGTGCGATTTCACGCACCGCGCCACCGGCAACGACCTGCTGGGATACCTACATCGCGCCGACCAGTACAAGGACGCGCTGAAAGCAACTACTGTGCGTCGTCTTCACCGGCATCGCGTGCCGACGAAGGCGCGGATGCATGCGGCTTTGAATCAGACACCGGGTTCGCCGTATAACGCTTACGCGAAACCCACAGCTGACGAGCAAGAATAGCCACCAACCCCGGCACCGCAATCGCGAAGCCATCCACTGCCATCAGCGCCCCCGAGTCATTAATCGGCACCGCAATCACGATTCCCAGCAGGATCGCGAGCGCAATCGCCGGCAAACCGGGAACGCTCGCGGCTTCCTGTAACGTCTGCCGATGTGTCTGCGAGTGCTTCAACCCCCTGCGAATCACAATCGTGCCCACGACGATCACCATAATCGCGACAATCACGGCGATAATCACGTAAATATTACCCGCGAACGACCCGGCCAGATCGCGCGCTTTTCCGGCAAGTAGTTGCCATGATTCCGGGCTTCCAATCGTCGCCCAGAAACGTCCAATATGTGAGGGCGTGCCTGACTTAACGTCCAGGTAACCTACAAACCCCATAGTGAGCACGGTTAGCAACACCCAGATCGCGAGGTGCTTCCAGTGCAGTCGTTTGCCGCTGATTAGTACGAATGCGACTAGGAACGCGGCAATAATTCCCGGCGGGCCGCCGAAGTCAGCACCCCACATTGGGAGGGCGTCGATGACTAGGACTCCGACTCCCATTGCGGCGACTCCGGCGGCGGCGTCAGATCGCGAAGATGACATCTTGTTTGCCAGCCAGGGGAGGATGGCCAGGAGCCCGGAGACCAGCAGGATTATGTAGCTTCGGTTCGATATTCCGTAGAAGCGCCTGGATGTAAGGGTTAGGGATCCGAAGAAGCCGTCGCGTTGCATCGCTGTTCCCGACACGACGTCCACGGCCAACAGCAGCAGGGTGATTGCAGCGATTATCGCAACGGGTTGCGGGCTGGTGCGTGCAATCCACGTCAGTGCAACCGCAAGGATCAACGTGAGGATGATGGGGAGAATCGGGGATTGGGAGAACCTCCACCACGGAATGAAGTTCAAAATCAAAGCCGCTGGAATCCACGCGAATGCAACGGTGTTCCAGGTCGCGATGTTGCGCCAAATGAAGGCCGGTCCGTCGTCGGGGCCCGGTCTGCGCGCAAAGTGCATCAGCCCCGCCAGGATGCCGGTAATTACGAAAATTCCCCACGCCACAAAGAACGGCGTGAGCGCATTTTTAGCTGCGTGAGAGTGCACGTTTGCGTCTTGAAGTTCAGCCAGCGCCTTGTCTAAGGCCATCTCTGAGATTTCGAAATCTTGACCTGCTTGGAAGTCTCGAAGCTCGCTGATTGTTGCCAGGCCAGCCGACTTTGTGGCTGCGGAATTCAAAAGGCCCACAGTTTTAGTTGAATCGCCGGGCTCAATTATTGCGGCAAACTGCAGTGAAGGCTCATCCCAAGACTGTCCAACCGAAGCGATAACAATGCTCGTGTCAATAGGGGCAGGCGCCTGGTCGCGCGCCGCAGGCCCGGCTGCCTCGCCTGCATCTTCGGTTACGCTCGCTTCGGCCTCGGCAGATTCAGACGCGCCAGCACCGTCTGAAACTGCGTCGTCCGTGTCACCAGCGCCGCCCGCGACGTCCGTGCCGTTCGCGTCGCCCACGCCGTTCGTGCCGTTCGCGCCGCCGCCGTGCTCTGCCTGAAGCTTTTCGTAAGCGGCGTAGGCGCCCAGCGCGGCGTCGAGGCGTTGGCTGATCCAGCCCGCGTTCATGGCTCGTTCGGGGGAGTCAGTTGGCCCCGCGGCCCACCCGAGGTCAACGTAAATATCGCCCTCGGAATTAAGGAGCGTTTCGAGGATGGTTAGCTGCAGGTC
>DUQT01000099.1 GCA_012837655.1 Actinomyces sp.
GGACTACGCGGTTGGGGTCCCAGGGGGCTTCCGCGAACGGCATGGTGACGAACTGCAGGCCGTCACTTGGTAGGCCAGCCAGGGAATACGCCAAGCCCGCCGACGTGTTTAGTCGGGCAAGGTTTGAAGAAGTGTTGATAGTTCCAAGCGTCTCCGACACGAATGAGTACAGCTTCGGGAAGTCTGTGAGCATGTTCTTCGTCATTGCCGTGTGGAAAATGCGGCCCATCAGTTCCTGTTGACGACCGATCCTGGAAATATCTGAACCATCGCCAACGGCCTTCCTAGCGCGCGCATACGCCAGGGCGTCGTGACCGTTCAAGGTGTGGCAACCGGCCTTAATATCCAGTTCGGCCTGCTCATCATAGAGGTCTTCATCAAAGCACATGTTGACGCCGCCAAGCGCATTAATCATTTGCTCAAAACCGGAAAAGTCGAATAGGACGAACTCGTTGATCGTTAGGCCGGTGAGTTCTTCCGCAGTCCTCCAAACACAGGCGATTCCGGCGTCCAGGTTGTCGGCTACGTTTTCAGATCCAACCGACATTGCCCAGTTGAACTGGCCTTCCTGCGGTGGGGTTGAGATTCCTTCTTTTGTTCGACACGAAGGGATCGTGGTCCAGGTGTCACGCGGAATGGAGATCATCTGGACTCGTGAACGGTCGGCAGAAATGTGCGCAACGATGGCAATGTCGGAACGCATCGACTCGTCGCCTTCATCAAAACCGTACTGGTTATTGCCTTCACCAACACGTGTGTCCGTTCCAAGCAGGAGGACGTTCAGCGCGCGGCCAGAGTAATCATCTACGGGTTCTCTGGGCCCCTCGTCGTCAATGAACTCTTCAACAGCAATCTCAGCGTTTGCAACCCGGTTGCTCAGATCGTAGTAGAGGAACCCAGCTGTGGACACAACCAGCACCAGGATCGTGAACAAAGAGATTCCCAGGACGCGCAGGGCTCGACGTGGGCGCTTGTACTGCGCGTGTAGCGGAGCAGTGTCGTCGTACTCAGATCGACGACGAGGCCCCAGCGTCAGATTCGGCAATCTGAGGCTGTGACGTCCTCGTTTACGAACCAACCCACGAATATCGTCGGGGGACAGTTCGGGGTTCTCTTGGTTTTCAGACACGGTTAATCCTCGTTTGACGCCTTGTCACTTTCACCGTGGCGAACGTTGTTTAGCGCAACGGTCCTAGCCAGTAGCGTCAGCTTCTTTTCAGTTGCAGAGTCACGCCGGTAAGCGGTCACGATTGTTGAGAAGAATGCCAGCGTAAGCCCGTAAAGGAGCAGGTCAGTTCCACGTCCAATTCCAAGCCACCTTGCAACATGCGATAGGAGGGCGGGGAACAGCGCTGCAACCACTGCGAACGCGATGAAGATGCTCATCGCTAGGCGGCGCATTGCTAGGTGCTGGGCCGACTTCACAGGCTTCAGCATGAAGTAGGCAGCGATCAGCAACACTACGATGATCAGGACTTTTGCAAACCACTGCGATCCAAGTATTGATGTCAGCATGTTCATTCCTATTTCATAATGAGCTCAACCAATATGTTGATTGAGTTTAGAAGTGACTGGCCTTTCGAACGTGAATAGTCAGTGTAGATAATGTGCACGGGCATTTCGCGCCACTTTAGTCCAGTATCGAAAAGTTGGTAAACGATTTCGGACGCGTGGGCCATTCGATTTTGGGTAATGTGAATCTGCGAAAGCGCGTCGCGTCGAATCACCCGCAGGCCGTTGTGTGCGTCCGTGAGCCTCTCCCCGGTGCACATCCGCGTCACGAACGCCGCGGTCTTCAGAACAATCTTCTTAAACAGGCCCGTCTCGGCTTTGCCTTCCAAAAACCTGGATCCAAACACAAACCCCAGGTCGTCTTTTTCCGCCGCATCCAACATGGCGAGGGCGTCCTCGACACGGTGTTGTCCATCCGCGTCAAACGTGACTACGTACTTCGCATCCGTATTTTGGAGGACGTAGTCGAAACCTGTTTGAAGTGCGGCACCCTGACCGAGGTTGATTGGGTGTACCGCAACGTGAACGCCGGCCGCGAGCGCTTCTTCAATAGAGTTGTCGCTGGAGCCGTCGTCTACACAAATAATATTGGGAAAGGTTTTACGGACGTCGGTAAGGACTTCTCGTACGACCTCCCCCTCGTTGTAAAGCGGGATTACAAGCCACGTCTGTTCGGTCAGTTGCATATGGTTATTGTGTCATCATTCTTGAAAGACTTTGGTAGACGCCCAACACTTTACAAGCTTTGGAACCTAAATCACCGCTCGCGGGCGCTAGTGATTGGTCACAAAGGGCGTAGAATGGCGGCAAAACATACCGAACGGAGGGCTTATGCCGAAAATCGTCGACAGCGCCGACGTATCACCAGAAGCAAAGATTGGTGAAGGAACATCCATTTGGCACCTTGCGCAGGTCCGAGAGGACGCCGAGGTCGGAAAACAGTGCATCATCGGACGCGGAGCCTACATTGGTTCTGGCGTGAAGATGGGCGACAACTGCAAGGTGCAAAACTACGCGCTTGTGTATGAGCCCGCCGAGTTAGAAGATGGGGTTTTCATTGGCCCCGCCGCCGTTTTGACGAACGATCTGTATCCGCGCGCTATCAACGCGGACGGATCACTTAAGTCCGCTTCAGACTGGGAGCACGTGGGTGTAACCATCAAGCGAGGCGCGGCGATTGGTGCTCGTTCCGTTTGTGTAGCCCCTGTGACGATTGGGGAGTGGGCAACAATCGCAGCTGGCGCTGTGGTCACCCGCGATGTACCCAACTTCGCCCTCATGGCTGGAGTTCCGGCGCGCCGAATTGGCTGGGTCGGACAGGCTGGTGTGAAACTAGAACAGGTTGAAGGAACCGAAAATCGCTTCAAGTGCCCGCAAACTGGGCAAATTTTCGAACAGGTCAGCGATAACGAACTTAGAGAGGTTAACGACTAATGACCCGAGAAATGATTCCCGCAGCTAAGCCTTTGATCGGAGAGGAAGAGGTAGCGGCCGTAACGGCTGTCCTGCGCTCCGGTATGGTTGCGCAGGGACCGCAGGTCGCGGCTTTTGAAGAAGAGTTCACCGAGCAGATGACGCCC
>DUQT01000100.1 GCA_012837655.1 Actinomyces sp.
ACGGATTCAACGAACGACGTTGCCATACCGATCAGCGCGATAATCCACATCCAAAAAATTGCGCCCGGGCCGCCCATAATCAGGGCGAGTGCCACGCCGCCAATATTTCCAATGCCGACTCGGGTTCCGATTCCAACTGCAAACGCCTGGAATGAGGTAACTCCCTGGAGCGCTTTTGTTCGCGAGCCCGAGATGGATGTGAATATATCTTTTGCGTTCTTGATCTGGGGGAATCCCAGATACACGGTTAGTCCAATGCCAACTCCGATGAGTAAGAAAACGAGCACCCAGGAGTACAGCATGTCCACGGACCACATCAGCGCATTTTCAAGCGCTTGTCCGACCGACGCGTTTACCATCGTGTTCCCTAACATGTTTGATGAGATTTAAGGGGTATGAACAGATTGTAGAATCTTTTGAACAGAAAGTGAAAAGTGTCCACATAGTTAAATAGACACCGGACGTTTCTGCACTCTTCAAGCGTTTTCAAGGTCAGTCAGACCACGTCCTCCACGCCCAGATGTGGTGTTTTCCATACTGTCCTAGGTATTTGAGACAATCGAGGCATGAGCCCAGTACTCAATGAAATCCTTGACGATCTTGAAGACGCCGGCAAACTTGACGACGCCGATGCCCTGTACGAAGCGTTTACAGGGTGGGCGGCGGATGGAGGGCGTCCTTTGTATCCGCATCAGGACGAAGCTTTCATTGAGCTGCTTGGTGGCAACCACGTGATTGCAGCTACTCCGACCGGATCGGGAAAGTCTATGATCGCGCTTGCGGGTCACATTATTTCCCTGGCGCGTGGAGGGCGTTCTTACTACACCGCTCCATTGAAGGCGCTGGTATCGGAGAAATTTTTTGATCTGGTCGCCCTCTTTGGCTCTGAGAATGTCGGTATGGTCACCGGCGATGCTTCGGTGAACGCGGACGCGCCAATCATTTGTTGCACTGCGGAAATACTGGCAAACCAATCCTTGCGTGAGGGCGCGGATTTGGACGCTGACATGGTCATCATGGACGAGTTCCATTTCTACGGCGATCCTCAGCGCGGTTGGGCGTGGCAGACTCCGCTACTGGAGCTCACGAAACCGCAGTTTGTCCTCATGTCCGCAACGCTTGGTGATGTTTCTTTCTTTGTAAAAGATATTGAGAAGCGCACGGGTCGCAACGTTTCAGTTGTCGACGACGCCAAGCGTCCCGTTCCCCTCGAGATGGCGTACACGCTACTACCCCTTGCTAACGCTGTTTCGGAGCTCATTGAGTCCGGAAAGTACCCGATCTACGTAGTCCACTTTGGCCAAAAGGCCGCTATGCAAACGGCACACAACCTAGCGACACCGGATCTAATTTCAAAGCGACACAAAGAAAAGATTAGGGCCGCAACCGAGGACTTCCGGTTCGGAAAGGGATTTGGGCAGATCCTGCGCAGGCTCCTTCACCAGGGTGTTGGTGTCCACCACGCCGGAATGCTACCGCGCTATCGTCGCCTGGTTGAGCGTCTAACCCAGCGCGGTCTGCTGGCCGTAATTTGTGGAACTGACACGTTGGGTGTGGGAATCAACGTTCCGATCACGACGGTTTTGATGACCTCGCTGGTGAAGTTCGACGGTCGCCGCGAGCGCCACCTTACCGCTCGAGAGTTCCACCAAATCGCAGGGCGTGCAGGCCGCGCCGGCTTTGACGAGGTCGGCTGGGTCGTCGTGCAGGCCCCTGAACACGTCATTGAGAACCATCAGATGGAGCTTCGCGCCGGAGACGACCCGAAGAAGCGGAAGAAGATCGTCCGCAAGAAGCTTGAAGAGGGGCGCATCGGCTGGACAGAATCCACGTTTGAGCGCCTTGAAACCGCGCAGCCGGAGGCCCTTCGTTCTCAGTTTGAGATCACCCACGCGATGGTTTTGAACGTCCTCGCGAATCCGCACAGTCCGACGGAACATCTTTTGCGACTGGCTACGGATAATCACGATCCTGACTACGAGTCGAATCCGCACCTGCGTCGCTTGGGACAGATTTACACGTCCCTTCGCCAGGCGGGCGTGATTGACAAATTGTCTTCCGAGGACGCTGCTGGCCGCGGTGTTGACCGGTTGCAACTCGTTCGTGATTTGCCCAATGATTTTGCGCTGAACCAGCCGCTATCACCGTTTGCGTTGGCCGCGTTGGAACTACTGGATCCGGAGTCGGAGTCGTTTACGTTGGACGCAGTATCGGTGGTTGAAGCCGTGTTGGAAGATCCCCGTCCCCTACTGTTTGCTCAGCAACGTGAAGCGAGAGACGAGGCCGTCGCCGCCATGAAAGCTGCGGGTATCGCATATGCAGAGCGCATGGAACGTCTGGTGGAAGTCACTTGGCCCATGCCGCTAGAAGACCTCTTAGAGCCAGCATTTAAAACGTTTGAGCAGACAAACCCGTGGGTGGGTTCGCACGAGCTGTCTCCGAAGTCAGTTGTGCGCCTGATGGTTGAGAACGCGATGACGTTTTCGGAGCTCGTGTCCAGGTACGACGTCGCCCGTTCGGAGGGCGTGATTCTGCGCTATCTTACGGATGCATATCGGGCGTTGCGCCAGATCATCCCCGATTCTTTACGCACTGAAGAAATCGACGAAATCATTGACTGGCTGGCGGACCTGATTCGAACAGTTGACTCATCGCTGTTGGATGAGTGGGAAGCCATGTCTCATCCCGAGACCGGCGCGCCTAAAGATCCCGAGGAAAGCGGGCGACGTGAGGAACGCGCGTTTGGCGCGGATGAAGACGGAAACGTATCCATTACCGCGAACCAGCACTACTTCCACCAACTGATACGCAACGCGATTTTTGAACGCGTGGATCGCTTCGCCCTCGACGATCTAAATGCACTGGTGGATTTCCACGACACGGACGGCTTGGAGGAATGGTCGGCTGCGAGGTGGGATAACACGCTGGACAGGTTTTACGCGGAGTACGACTGGGTGGGTGCAGGCCCAGAGGCGCGGTCGAAGACGCGATATGCGTGGGTGGCGAATGTGCAAGCGGAGGACCTAGCTGCTGCTGGCGTTTCAGACCGTCTGATCGAAGCGAATGCAGATTTGTTGGCCGCGAGCGATGACGGTGCCGCCGAGGACACCAAGCCCGCCGGTTTGCTAGTTACCTACACGATGGAAGATGAACTCGGTGACGGCGACTGGCGATTCCTGGTCCTGGTCGATATGCAGGCTTCGGCAACGGAAGACCAACTGGTCTGGCGCTTGCTAGACGTAGGGCCACGCTGAAAACTGGATGCGGCTGAGAGCAGGCGCGGGGTCGATTGAACGATCGTTATCAACGCACATGCCGGTGAAGACCTCAATTCAAACGGCCTAGATTCAGACGGCCTGGATTAATAGACCCGGATTCGATCGCGCGTTTGGTGGAAAGATGTTCGCACCTTTACCGGGAGAACGTTCGCACGTTGGGCGGGATGACGTTCTCGCGTTTTCCGGTAGGACGTTCGCATATTTGCCGGGACGACGTTGGCGCGTTCGCCGGGACGACGTTCGCGAATTTTCCGAAAGGGCGTTCGCACGTTGGGAAAGACGACGTTCGCGTGCTTGCGGGAGGATCTTACGCGAGGACGCC
>DUQT01000101.1 GCA_012837655.1 Actinomyces sp.
CCGATCCGACGATGATCAGGCCGACATGGACGAGGCCGAGGAGAACCCGTTTGGCGCGCAGGAGTACAAGCCGCCCTACCTGCGGATTCTTGACGGCGGGTCGTGGAAGCCGTGGCTGCCGAGCTTGCTTGGCTACATTGACGTTGCGATCATTTCCGCGGACTTCCTGCCCCCGGGCGCGAAAACCTTTGAGGACACCGTCGAATTTCTGCGTGGGTTCGGCATTGAGCGCGTCATCCGGACCGACGGTGGGAACGTGGTGCGCTGGTCATGGCTGGGCAAAACGGGGGAGGCTGCGCCACCTTCGGTGGACGCTGTTTGCACGCTTGCTGCGGGCGACACGTTCCACGGCGCGTTCGCGTTTGGGTGCGCTCGCGGAATCATCACGCGCGACACGAAAGACCCTGCCGTAATGGTCGATTTCGCGAACCGCATCGCGTCCATGTCAACAACCGCTTTCGGCACGCGCGGATGGCTGAACGATCAGGACACGATCGACCGCGAACTAGACGCGTTGCTTGCCAAGAGGCGCAAGTAGCGCCGCGCGAGCGGTTCTGGCGGCGCTTTGCGGGCGATCCCGACGGAACGCGAAGGCGCGTGGTGATGCGGGGTCTGTGCCCGACGCACAGCCGCGCGGGTGCTAACGCGCCGCGCCGCTCAACTACTTTTCGGGCCGTACCGGGACGTGGGATGTAGCCCAGTCGACGGACATGTTGCGCAACAAATCCACGCCCTCGTGCAGTCCAAAACGGACTTCGCGGACGACTTCGACTTTGGATCCTTCGGGTAGGCGCGGGAAGATTTCTTCGGTCATCTCGACGAGCCCCATGAGTTCATCGTCGTGGTCGTGAATCGCCAGGATCGGCTGCTTGAGGTTGTTGATCAGATCGTCGGGCTCGTTCATTGACAGGTCGATGAGCGTCTGCTTTGAGATCACGAAGAACTCGCGGTCCGACTGGTTGTCGTCGGGAATGCGCGCATAACCGTGCTTTTCAAGGTCATCGAGCTGAGATTCAGAGAAAATGCGCGTCCAATCAAACGACAGCGGCCCGGTGATCATGCCGGTCAAAACCATTGTCTGCGCCGCTTCCGGGCGCGCCTTCAAAGCCGCCAAAGTACCGAACGAATGAGCGTGAATGATCTGGCGCGAAAAGCCCTTTGCCTTCACCCACGCGGAAGCGGAATGCAAGTCCTCCACCTGGTTCGCAGTAGTGATCACGTCGTCATCAGAATCGCCACAACCCGAGTAATCAAACTCCAAGGTCGCGTATCCGGCGCCGCGATAAGCCGCGGAAAGCCGGTCGAAGTGTTCACCCGAATGACGGTCAGCCAAGAAAGAATGAGAGAAAATAACTGCCGCATCCGTAGAGTCCACGGGGTCAACAAAGGTGCCCGCCAGCATCTTGCCGCGGGGGGTTGGAATTCTTACCTCTGTCACGTATCCAGCCTAAGGGATATTCCTCTAGAAGTCGCCAAGCCCAGCCGCGTCCTCACAAATCGGTTGAATTGAGACGCAAATATGTACGCAAGGCGGCTCCCCGCTAAGCTTAGGGGGTAAAGTCCACGCACGAATCATGGAGGATCTGGTGGGTACTAAGTTTGGGCTCGTTGTCGGATTGGGCCTGGGATACGTCCTGGGTACGCGCGCCGGCCGTGAACGCTATGAGCAAATCAAGGAGCAGGCGTCAAAGATTCGCCAGTCGCCGGCAGTTTCGAAGCCGATGGACTCCGCGTCCGAAAAGATCGCTGAAGCCGTTCGCCGCGGTGGGGAAGCCGCAACCGACAAGGTCGTCGGCGTCGTCAAGGAACGCATGTTCGGACAGCCACCAAGCAACGAAGAATACGTGGACGTGACAGTCGTCGAAGTTGACGATTACGAAGTCGCGGATGACGATAAATAATGATTGACGAGGGCGGAGCTTCCGCCCTCGCTTCAATTTGGGCTAGAAGTTTTCGTGACCACGCCAAGATGACTTCGGGTGTGGTTGCAACAAACTTCGATTGGTTGAACAAATAGGGTTCTTGAGGTTTAGATGACTGAAGCGTCTCCAACACCGGAGCAGATCAAGCGCTGGCGCCGCTACCTGGCGGAAGAGCGGATGGAGCAAAAGACGTACCTGGATCTAGCGAACCGCCGCACAGGTGAAGAAGCGGAGATCCTGCGTCAGCTAGCTGCCGCCGAAAGCCGGCACGAGCAGTACTGGGAGTCCCTGCTGGGCGAACATGCGGAACCGGCGCCGAAACCCGCGTTGAGTTCACGCATCCTAGCTGGCTTTGCCCGCCTGTTCGGGTCGATCTTCGTGCTTGCCTTGGCGCAGCGTGCGGAGCAGCGTGAAACCTACGACGTTGACTCAGACGCGACCGAAGAGATGGCCGCGGACGAACACATCCACGGAGAAGTCGTGCGCGGGCTCGCAGCACGATCTCGTGCCCGCATGGCCGGAACATTTCGCGCTGCGGTGTTCGGCGCTAATGATGGACTTGTATCCAACCTCGCCCTCATTCTTGGAATCGCGGCCACAGGTACGTCAAACGCAATGGTCATTGCGACGGGTATTGCCGGCCTGCTGGCCGGTGCGCTTTCAATGGCGGCTGGTGAGTACATTTCCGTGACGTCGCAGCGAGAACTGTTGGAGGCGTCGAACCCGTCGCCTGACGTTCCGCGCCAGGTCGGCAAACTCAACGTGAGGCAAAACGAGCTTGAGTTGGTGTTCCGCGCTCGCGGGGACTCGCCGGAGGAATCTGCGGAGCACGCCCAGATTCTGCTTGAGGCCATCAATCGCCCTGCTAACGAGCTGACAACGGGTAGTTTGGTCACGTCGCGTTCCTTCCTGGGGGCTAACGATCGCAATGTTGATCTGGACGATTCGTTTGCGGAGATCGGGCATCCGTGGCAGGCGGGCGTCTCTTCGTTCTTCTTCTTTGCGATCGGTGCGCTACTTCCGTTGATCCCGTTCCTGTTTGGCCTAAGCGGTATGACCGGAGTGATCGTCTCGGCAGTGGTGGTTGGACTGGCGCTTCTATTCACGGGCGGAATTGTTGGCGTTCTGTCAGGTAAGCCGCCGATGCCGCGCGCTTTGCGCCAGCTTGCCATTGGTTATGGTGCGGCAGCGGTGACATATACTCTTGGCTGGGTGTTTGGTTCCGCTGCAGTCTGAGTTTGTGGCCAGGCTGCGCCCTTTAGCTAGGAGGCCCGGTGCTCGATACTCTTAACGTTGCCCTGCCGGACCTGTTCCGCATCATCGACCTGACCGGCGTGTTCTTGAACGGCATTATCGGTGGTCGTTTGGCGCGCCAAAAGCGCTTCGACGCCGTCGGCTTTGCCGTGCTTGCAATCATGTCCGCCCTGGGTGGAGGCATGGTTCGCGACACCCTGCTACAGGCCGGGCCGCCGGTCGCACTGACGGACCCGTACTACCTGGGAACCGCCCTCGCTGGCGCTTTGATCGCATTCCTATGGAGGCTCGATTCCAAATTCGCAGGCCGCGCCATGCTCGTCGCGGACGGCCTGGTTTTGGGAACTTGGGCGGCGACCGGAGCAATGAAAACTCTCGCCCTGGGATTCGGCGTAATGCCCGCAATCCTGCTGGGAATGACCACAGCAGTTGGGGGAGGCATGATCCGCGACGTCTCCGCCGGCAACGTCCCCATGGTGTTCGGCGGCAACAACCTTTACGCGACACCTGCCGCGGTCGCATCGATCGTGATGGTCATTTTCTTCCACTTCGACCTGGACATGATCGGCATGCTGGCCGCGACCATCGTCGGATCATCCTTCACCGTCGTCGCGCATTGGCGCCGGTGGCAACTGCCCGCCCACGACGACTGGACCCTAACGCTTACCTCCACGCAGATTCGCAACTTCCGCAAACGCCGCGGCTCCGGATGGCGCCTAAGCGAAAAAGACATCGCCGAACTCCGCGACGACCGCAACGCGAACCGCTCCGACTGCGGCGAAACGAATAGCGACGACCGCGGCAACTAGCGCTTTCCTGCGCGTTGGGCGTCGACCCGCCTTGCGTTGCGTGCTCGTCGCTACGCTCCGTGTCTTATGACGGGTCCGCGCGTTGCGCGCGCACCCAGAGCGTTTGCCAGCCCCGCCCTCGAATATCGGAAGATTAATGTCCGCGGCCTGCGATAGTCTGCAGGTACGAAACCC
>DUQT01000102.1 GCA_012837655.1 Actinomyces sp.
GGCCGGAGAGATGCTTGATCCTACCGGTCTGGTGCTGACGCTAACGTACAGCGACGGTTCGGAAGAGGAAGTCACCTACAGCGAGGACGCCGGGTTCGAGTTCGTACCTGCACTCAATGAGGCACTAGATGAGGGCACAAACAGCGTCCTGGTTAGCTACGCGGGTCACGAGGCAACCCTCTCGATTACCGTGAAGCCGGAAGCGACGGATCCAACAGATCCGACCGAGCCTACAGACCCGTCAGAGCCCACTGAGCCCACGGATCCATCAGAGCCCACTGAGCCGACGGACCCCTCGGAGCCGACCGAGCCCAGTGAACCTAGCGAACCGACCGAGCCTTCTGAGCCCAGCGAGCCTGGTGAGCCAACCGAACCTGGCGAACCGACGGAGCCCGGAACTCCTACTGATCCCACTACTCCGTCACAGCCGGGCGAACCCAACGCCCCGACTGCGACTGAACCCGGCACTGGTTCCGACCTGCCAAGAACGGGCGTTGAGGTACTTCCTCTAGCCCTGCTTGGTGGCGCTCTAGCTGCAGTGGGCATCTCCGCAGTGGTGATTCGACGTAGAAAGGAAATCTAGAGGCCACTGAAATAAGTTCCCAATAAGAAAGTTCCCCGCAGGAAAACCTTCCTGCGGGGAACTTTTGTCCTAGAAAAACCCAGATCTTGCTCGATCTCTATTGTTTTGGCGCTTATTCACTCATTTTCGACCATATTTGCCTAAAGAACCGGTATAGTCGAGCTTGCGTCTAACGTGCATTTTTCAAGATAAAGACGAAGAAGTCAGGGGCTACGTATGCGCTTTGTTCAAAGATTTGAACCCTCATCCCTAGCGGCTAGCAATCCCCCTCCAGGCGGTGCGCGAAGCCAAGCTAGATTCCACAAACGCTTGATAGCAGTGTTTTTGACTGCTGTTTTTCTAATGACATTTATTAGTCCATCTGCTTTTGCAGCTGATCCTTCAGATAACGTGGCTCTGGGAAAACCCGCAGTTGCGGATTCCGAGGAAACGTCTAACTTTGGCGCAGCAAAGGCGTTTGATGGCGACACCACTTCTAAGGCGTCTCGCTGGTCAACCGCGGAGGACGCCACCCCCAGCCAGGATGGCGGCCCCCACTGGATTTACGTGGACCTCGAACAGGATCGCACTATCCAGACGGTTCGCCTGTTCTGGGAGCTTCGCAAGGCTAAGGGCTACAAGATTCAGGTAGCCGCAACGGATTCGGCTCCCGCTGTGGATTCCGATGAGTGGCAGACCGTCTACTCAACGCCAGACCACCCCGCCTCCCTAAATGAGACCATCGAGATCGAGAATCCCATTCCGGGTCGTTTCGTTCGCCTCTACATTGACGCGAACACGCACGCGGATCCCGATGGCGGTGTCGCGTGGGGTACGGTTTCCTTGTTCGAAATTGAGCTTTACGAGGGCGCTCCTGCCATGTCTATGGATGACGTTGCAAACGCGATTACTGTGACCACCCCGGAGGCCGGTGCTGAGACGCTGGAGTTCTCAGCCCCGTCCTCGGAGGAATATGAAGTGACATACAACGGGACGGACTACGAGCAGGTTGTGGACGCCAATCTTGGTATTCACACGCCGCTGGTGGACACGACTGTTGTGACGTCTTTCAAGGTCGCATCGAAGGCGGACCCGTCGCAGTACACGTTTAAGGAAATTTCGGTAACTATTCCGGGCGCGAATGAGGTCGCTGAGGGCGATAACGCGGCTCCGGACATCATGCCGGAACTTCGCCAGTGGAAGGGCGGGCAGGGCACGTTCGCTCCGACGGGTCGCGTGCTGTACGCGGATGAGTCGCTTGCACGCGCCGCAAATGAGCTTGCCGCTGATTACAAGGACTTGTTCGGCTCTGAGATCGCCGTTGCTGCGGCCTCGGAAGCTGGCGCTGGCGACATTCTGCTGACCCTGAATGGCAATGAGGCGCTTGGCGACGAAGGCTACGACATGACGGTGACTGACAGGGTCGTCGTTGACGCCGCTGGCACCGCGGGCGCCTACTGGTCTACGCGAACCATCCTGCAGGCACTGAAGACTGGTGACATGACGATTCCGCAGGGCATGGCCCGCGACTACCCGCTGTACAAGGTCCGCGGTTTCATGCTGGACGTTGGCCGCAAGACCTTCACGATGGATTACCTGCAGCAGATGGCGAAGCAGCTGGCCTGGTTCAAGCTCAATGACTTCCACGTTCACTTGAACGACAACTACATTTGGGTCGAGGAATACACCGACGACACGGTCGATCAAGCGTATTCCGGTTTCCGCCTCGAATCCGATATTAAGGAGGGCGGAAATGGCGGTCTGAACAAGGCTGATCTGACCAGTACGGACGTGTGGTACACCAAGGATGAGTTCCGCTCGTTCATTGAGGATTCAGCCCAGCTCGGCCTCAATATTGTTCCCGAGTTCGATATGCCCGCCCACTCGCTGGCATTCACGAAGGTTCGTCCGGATCTGCGCACGCCGCGCAGCATGACGCATCGCGGTAATGACCACCTGGACATTTCGAACAAGTACGAGGAAAGCTTCGACTTCGCAACGCAGGTTTGGGACGAGTACCTGAAGGGTGACAACCCAACCTTTGGCAGTGCGGGAACTGTTCATATTGGCGCCGACGAGTTCGAGGCCGACGGTAACGCCTACCGCACATTTGTGAACGACATGTTCAGTTACGTTGAGGAAACTGGTCGCACACCGCGCGTGTGGGGATCGCTTTCTCAGATCAAGGGCAGCGTTGATGTAAGCGGTGTGAACGAAAACGGAGAGCGCCGTGAAATCAACCTGTGGAACACCGGCTGGGCGAACATGAAGTCGATGTACGACCTCGGCTTCGGTTTGATCAACACCCAGGACGCCGTGTTCTACATGGTTCCAAACGCCACCTACTACGGTGACTACCTGAACCCGACAAACATTTACGGCCGTTCAATGAATAGCTACGGTTCCGACCGCATTCCCGCGGGCGACCCGCAGATGTATGGCGGCACCTTCGCTGTTTGGAACGACATGGTCGACAAGCGCGAAAACGGCATGTCCGAATACGACATTTACGACCGCATCAACACGGTCGCCGGCTCTTTCGCCGCTGCGACCTGGGGTCGAGGCGAAAAGGCCGCTGCTGCCGCGCAGGCAACCATCGGCAATCTGGGTGATGTGCCGCGCACAAACTTCGGTTACGACGTCCCCATGAATGACGAGGGCGAGATCGCGCACTACACCTGGGATGAGGCAAAAGACCTTGCGGGTAACTTCTCCGATGCGGAACTATCCGAGGGCGCTGAACTAGCCACTGCTGACGGAAAGTCAGTCCTGTCACTGACCACTCCGGAAAGCTTTGCTACAACCGGCATTGGCACCGTTGGTCTTGGCAACGACCTGCGCGTGAAGGTGAAGCGCACATCCGACGCTGATGACCAGATCCTGTTCGAGTCCGACTACGGCCAGATCAAGGCCGTCCAGAAGGGCACGGGCAAGGTCGGAATCTCGCGCGAAAACCACGACTACTCGTTCAACTACGAACTACCGATTGGCGAATGGGTCGAGCTCGAGTTCAAGAACGAGCAGAACTTCACCACCCTGTACGTAAACGGCGAGCTCGTGGAGAAGATCGGCGTTGAAGGCCGCGGAAACCTCAAGGCAACCGCAATGTTCCCCGTGGAGCGCATTGGCGCCAAGGAAAACGGATTCGTCGGCTTCATCGACGACGTCCGCATCGGCGTGGACAAGGACTACGCGTCCACCATGGCCCTTGATCTTGTGGTCATGAAGGCCGAGGGCGTTCTTGCGCAGAACAACGACGAACAGCTCGCCCTTCTCATCAATGATGCAAAGGCACTGATCGACACGTTTGATCCTGCCCCGGAGAACATTCAGGACGCCCTTGCAGAACTTGAGGCCTACCTGGCTGAAGCC
>DUQT01000103.1 GCA_012837655.1 Actinomyces sp.
ACCTTCAGCTTCTGCAGCGTCGCCTCCGGGGTCACGTCACGGGGCCCCACACCCGTACCGCCAGTGGTAACAATGATGCACACACCGTCAGAAACGACCTCGTTAATCATTGAACGGATCATGTCGATTGAGTCGGGCACGACCCGCACTTCGCCGACGTCGTAACCGGCTTCCTGCAGGCGCGCGACCGCGAGCGGCCCGGATTCGTCCTCGTATTCTTCGTTGAAAACGCGGTCTGAAATGGTGATTACTACGGCTTTGATGGACATTGTGCCTCCTAAGTTGGATCGGAAAACGCACACGTAACACTGCCCATTATGTATGCCCGGGTGGATTTTTTCTGTTCGAGGGCGTGGGGCTCGACCGGGTGGCTCATCTGGATTACGGTTTAAGACATGACGTCGACCCGCTACGAACGCAATATTGCGATTGAAAGTATTGGTCCCTCCGGGCAGCGTGCTTTGCGAAACGCCCGGGTGGGGGTTCTTGGTGCAGGGGGTTTGGGATCGCCTGCTCTGTACTATTTGGCGGCGGCTGGTGTGGGGTTCATTCGAGTCGTCGACTTTGATGTTGTTGAGGAGTCCAACCTGCAGCGCCAAATCCTGCACAACACCCCGCGGCTGGGGCAAAAGAAAGCTGAGTCTGCGGCGCAGACTCTGCGGGATCTGAACCCGGATGTGGAAGTTGATCCGGTTTGCGAGTTCGTCACGCCCGACAACGTGGCGAGTATTTTCGGCGACGTTGACATCGTAATTGAGGCGTCGGATAACTACGACGCGAAGTTCCTCTTGGCTGATTACTGCGCCGAATCTGGCCAGCCACTGGTGTGGGGCACCGCTGTCGGTTTGAACGCGATGGTGACGACGTTTACGTCCCGTCCACTCCCCTTCGACCCGGACAAAAAGACTGCGACACTGCGTGAAATTTATCCGGAGATTCCGCCCGCGGAACACACGCCTACCGCTGCATCGGCCGGAATATTGGGAGCAACTGTTGGGGTCGCAGGATCACTTATTTCCATGGAAGCAATTAGACTTATCACAGCAATGCCGGGCTCCCTGGTTCGTCGCCTTGCGCTTATCGACATGCGCGAACCGGGCATCCGGATCACGAATTTCTAGGAGGTCCCTTGATCAGCGTCGAAGAATACCTCGACCAAGTAACCGCGGGCGTAGAACCGCTTCCCACCGTCGAACTGCCCCTTGAGGAGGCAGCCGGTTGCGTCCTCGCCGAACCACTCGTCGCGAAGCTCGCGGTCCCGCCGTTCACGAACTCCGCAATGGACGGGTTCGCCGTCCACGCCGCAGACCTCAAGGGAGCCGGCCCCGATTCCCCCATCAAATTACCGATTTTCGAGGACGTGGCTGCGGGAGACTCTTCAGACAATGAGCTTAAGCCCGGGTACGCGACCCGAATCATGACTGGCGCGCCCGTCCCACCGGGTGCTGACGCTGTAGTCAAAGTCGAGGATACGAACATCAAGCCGGGCCCCGTGGACCTGCCCGACGAGGTTCAGTTCTTCCGCGAAACTCCAGTAGGCAAGAACATTCGCAAGGCCGGTGAGAACGTCCAGGTTGGCGATGAGATTGCTGAAGCCGGCCTCGTCGTCACACCCCAGTTGATGTCCGCTGCCGCTTCGATTGGTTACGCAACTATTCCAGTAGTTCGCCGGCCGCGCGTCGCAGTAATCGCAACCGGTGCTGAACTGGTAGATCCCGGCCACGCCCTCGAACCTGGAAAGATTCCGGATTCGAATTCGATCCTTATTTCCGCACTGGCGCGGTCTTTCGGGGCGGAAGTTACCTATCGAGGACGCGCTGAGGACTCTCCCGATAATTTGGCGAAGGTGTACCGTGAGGCCGCTGAAAATGCGGACCTCATCGTTACTTCGGGAGGGGTTTCGGCTGGCGCGTTCGACGTTGTGAAGGAACTGGGTACGAAGGCCGGATTTAATTTCGCGAAGGTACAAATGCAGCCGGGCAAGCCGCAGGGTAATGGCGCAATCGACTTCGACGGGCGATACGTGAAGGTGGTTTCCCTACCCGGCAACCCTGTATCGGTCTATGTTTCATTCATTCTGTTCGTCCGCCCGGTCCTCTCACTTCTGGCCGGTTTTGGACGCATGGATTTGCAGGGCGTTCCCGCGGTCGCCGGAACTGACTGGAAGTCGTCGAAGGGCCGGCGTCAGTACGCTCCCATGGTTGCGAAGTATGACGAGGGCGAGCTCACCGTGTATCCAACGCATGAGCAGTCTTCAGGCTCTCACTTGATTGCCACCCTGCATCGAGCGACGGGGCTCGTCGTAGTACCCGAAGATGTTGACGAGGTCGCAAAGGGCGATCGCGTGGAGTACTTCCCGCTCTAAAACAAGGAGCTCAGGTCCAGATCGAGACTCAAGATCAGGTCTGGATCGAGACTCGAAATCAGGTCTCGATAACGGAGCTCAGGTCCAGATCAACAACTGGAGCGAAACAACCTTAGAAACTGCAGCGCATTTGCGGACACTATCTTTTGATTGTTCCGCAAATGCGCTGTTATAGTTATTTTCATGCATGGATTGCGGGTCCGCGAAGTAGCGGCAATACTCGGAGTTTCTGACGACACTGTCCGTCGCCTAATCGATGACGGCACGCTTCAAAGCAAGCGAGTGAATGGGCGGATCACTGTGGACGGAGTGTCCTTGGTCAGCCATATGGAAAAGCTCGCTGAGACAGATGAACGCTCTGCACTGGGGCCATCGCGACAATCCATCCGCAATCAAATGAAGGGCCTGGTCACGAAGGTCACCTCCGATACGGTCATGACGCAGGTGGAAATGCTGTGCGGGCCGTACAGGATCGTGTCCCTTATTTCGACCGAAGCCGCGCAGGAACTGAACCTTGAAGTTGGTTCAATCGCCATCGCAAACATGAAGGCCACAAACGTCTCCATCTCACTTGCAAAGGACTAAATATGTCTAAGTTTTTCAAGCCATTTGCGGCTCTCGCCGCCACCGCCCTACTGCTTGCGGGATGTTCGAATGGCAACGAAGCCCCTTCAAATGGCGCCGAAGAACAGGCACCTGATACCGAACAAGCCCAGGAACTAACGGTGTTCGCCGCAGCGTCACTCAACGCCGCGTTTTCCGACATCTCCAGCGAGGTATTCGAACCTGAGAACCCAGGCGTAAGTGTCAAGTTTTCCTTTGAAGGCTCCTCCACTCTCGTAGACCAAATCACCAACGGCGCTCCGGCCGACGTATTTGCGTCCGCCGACCAGCGCAACATG
>DUQT01000104.1 GCA_012837655.1 Actinomyces sp.
AACATGCGCCGCGTGGCTACCGCACTCGAAGGTAGCCGCCACCGCGCCGCTAGAACAACCGCCAACCTGCCGCTTCCAATGCCGCGACCGCATCAGTCGCAAATGCAGACAAGCCTGTGGGATGCCGTCAACCAGCCGCTAAAACAGCCGCCACCCGGTCTCTGTGATGACGCCGTCGACGCGGATGTCGTGTTCCTCTTCGGGTAGTAACCCGGCCCGTACATAAACATTCGACGGTACGCACGCGAAAACGAGCACCCCCGGCGAATGCCGCCGAACCTCACGCAACGCGCGGTCGTACCACCCGCCACCCTGGCCTAGCCGTACCCCGACCTCATCCACAGCCAGCGCCGGCGCAAAAACCACCGCCGCTTCCACAGCGAGCGTCTCATCCCCGCCCTCGGACACAAATCCCACGGGGAGTTCCGTCAACGGCCGCCCATTCGCCGCCGAAATCACGGGCAACCACACGCGAGCGTCCACGGCCGAAAGGAATTCCCGTAGCGAAAGTTCGCCAGGAAGCGCGTCGTACCCAATTAGCGCAGGTATTTTCCCGATTTCCGAGGGCGCCGCTGACTGCTGCCAAGTTACGTCAGAAACGGATTCGTCCGCCTGAACACCTTCGGTTTCGGCGCCTTCAACACTTCTGGTCTCAGTGCCCTTTACACTTCGGGACACGGCACTAAAAAGTGACCACACTTCAGCGGCGTATTTTGATCCGTCGAGGGCGGGCCCGGTGTCGCGCCGGATTTTGCGCATGATTGCGCGGAGTTCCCGCTTGGACAAGCCCTCCTTCAACTGCGGTAGCTGCGTCGGTTCAGGCACAGGTATATCGGACGCGGACGATTTCGACGTTTCGGCGGACATGAGCCCATTTTTACACACCCGTCTCCGCATTGCGGATACCGCACTCGCGTGAAACCCACTGAGACATCGGCGTGCCGATTACCTTGCCTTCAGTGGATCCCGCACCCGCGCGAAACCCACGTTGTAACCTCACGGACACGGGCCGGGGTCTCCGCTAATCTGGATCTATGAGCTCAAACAATGTTTCTGACAATCAGGCAAATCAGGACGCCGTGCAAGAAGGGCCTAATCAGGCAGGTAAGTTGACCGGCTCGGTCCGTCACGGTGTGGTGCCGGCAGCTGGTCGCGGAACCCGTTTCCTCCCGGCGACGAAGGCCGTGCCAAAGGAAATGCTCCCAATCGTTGATCGTCCGGCGATTGAGGTCGTTGTTGAGGAGGCCACCAACGCCGGCCTCGACGACCTTCTGTTCATCACCGCGGCCCAAAAGCAGGCGATTGAGGACCACTTCGACGCCGCTCCCGACCTCGAACTGGCGCTGCGCGAAAGCAACAAGACCAAGCTGCTGGAATCCATCGAGCGTTACAAGCACTACACTCGTATCCATTCGATCCGCCAGGGCCACCCGCAGGGCCTCGGCCACGCCGTTTACCAGGCGCATAACCATGTGGGCAACAACCCGTTCGCGGTTCTGCTTCCCGATGATTTGATGCACCCCGAAGACCCGGTCCTGCAGAAGATGATCGCTGTCCGCGAGCAACTCGGCGGTTCCGTCGTCGCCCTCCTCGAAGTCACCCCGCAGCAAGCAACGGCGTACGGTTCCGCAGCGGTCACGAACATTCCGCTGGCCAGCAACGGCCTCGACAATGTGGAAGGACTTTCGGAAGGCGACGTTTTCCGCCTGGACAAGATCGTTGAAAAGCCGCCAATCGACGAAGTCCTATCCGAATACGCGTCTGTCGGCCGGTTCGTACTGGATCCGAAGGTGTTCGAAATCCTGGAGACCCTCCCACCGGGACGCGGCGGAGAAATCCAGCTCACCGACTCCTTCCAACGCCTAATCGAAACCCCCGAAAATCAGGGCGGCGGCGTCACCGGCGTCGTCATTCGCGGGCGTCGATTCGACACTGGCGACAAGCTCGGCTACCTTGAGGCGCTCGTCCAAATGGGCCTCGAACACGAGGAACTCGGCGCAGATTTCCGCGCATTCCTGAAGGGCCTCGACCTGTAGGTCGCCACTACCAAGGAAATATCGATTCCCGAGGGCGGGGCTGGGACACGCAAAGAGTCCGGCACGCCCTCGGGGTGAACTATCATTGCGCACGTAGAACTACGCGCGTCGCACTGCCAAGGAAGCATTGCGAAGAACTTTATGAAGGGACCTGCTGATGAGGTCGGTTGCGAATTTCTATCGGGATTGTCAAGAAGCTGTGGGACCGCAGCCACCGTTGGATGTTGTGCTTCCTGACTCGGTGGGGTGCGTCCTCGCGGAGGATGTTGTTGCTCCTTTCGATTTGCCGGTCGCTGATCTGGCGGCGTTGGATGGGTACGCGGTCAGGTCGGAAGACCTCGTGGAAGCCAACCCGGAGCACGCCGTAAGCCTGATAGTCACCGCCGAACTTCGAGCCGGCGACGTCGAACCGATGGCGAACATCAAGGGCGGGGCAGTCCGCATTGCTTCGGGCGCGCCGATTCCAACCGGAGCCGACGCGGTTGTCGCGCTTGAACACACCGACCACGGAACCGCGCACGTATCAATCCGTCACCATCCGCAGCCCGGTGAGAACATTCGTCCACACGCGCAGGACGCGCAAGCAGGCGAGGTCGTCATCAGTCGCGGCACCCGCGTGGGGTCGCGACAGATCGCACTGATTGCAGGTGTAGGCCGTAACCGTATTCGCGTGCATCCGCGCCCTCGAGTCGTCATCATCTCGATTGGTGACGAGATCGTTGAACCCGGCCAGGAAGCCAGACCAGGCTCGGTGTTCGACGCGAATGGGCACGCGCTTTCAACCGCGATCGCAGATGCGGGCGCGCAAACTTTCCGCGTGGCAGCCGTTCCCGATGAGAGGGCGACGCTACGTCAAACCATCGAAGACCAGCTGGTCCGCGCTGATCTGATCATCACGACCGGCGGTATTTCCTACGGTTCAGGCGACACCGTGCGCGAAGTGCTCGGCAGCCTCGGCACGATCCGTTTCGACTCAGTTGCCGCGTTCCCAGGACACATCCTCGGAGTCGGCCACGTGGGCGACGATACGCCCATCTTCTGCCTTCCCGGCGACCCGGTTTCCGCGCAGGTCTGCTACGAGGTCTACGTCCGCCCAGCCGTGCGCGCCATGCAGGGCTGGAGTCAACTGAACCGCCCAACCGTGCAGGCCCGCGTCGACCGAGGCTGGACATCGCCCATGGGCCGTCGCGAATTCGTGCGCGTCAAACTCCTTGGCAACCCGCGCACAGGTTACACGGCAACCGTCATGGGCCCGCCCGAAGCGCTCCTGCTGTCAGCGCTCGCGGACTCTAACGCGCTAGCTGTCGTCCCCGAAAACGTCACCGACGTCCGAGCTGGCGACGCCCTGCGCTGCATGGTCCTCGACTAGTTTCAGTTCAAAATTTTTGGTCAGCGAATTCTTCCGATGAGCCTCCTCTCCAGATTCTTCGGCCTTGCGCCCCGCCGCGTGTGGGGCGTCCCAGAAGAACAGGTGCGAATCGTCTTTGACAATCCCACCGCAAGGGGCCTCCTGCGCTCCACTCACCCGTACCGTTCTGTGGATTCAATCGACGAGGGCGGGGTTGTGGATTCTGCGAATACGCAGGCTTCCACCCTAGATTCGAACGCGCCGGGTCCAAACCCTCACGCGAATCTGCGGCCGGAGGCCCGCTCCAATCAGGACTCTGACAACTTCAACCTGCGCGCGAGCCAAGACACTAGCAACAGCCCGGGAACCCCGGCCCCGCAGATCCATCAACTAACGATCCGTCCCGCGTGGGGCCGCGATCACGTGCGGATTGAGAAAGCTCGCTGGCAGGACCGCGACTGGTTGGAACCCTGGGAGGCCACGATCCCGCCCGAAGCGAACGAAAAACTCCCCAGTCTCGACGAATACCTGCGCCAAACTGACGCTGAAGTCGAAGCCGGCATCACGCTGCCAATGATGATCGAAGTCGACGGTGAAGTAATTGGACTCGTAACCGCCGCAAACACGGTCAGGGGAGCGCTCTACAGCACCACAGTTGGCTACTGGATTATTTCTAAATACGCCGGCATCGGAATCTCGAGCCTGGCGGTCGCATCAGTCATCGACGTGCTAATCCTGAAACTTGGAATCCACCGCGTAGAAATCAACATCCGCCCAGAAAATCAGCCCTCACTGGGACTAGCCCGCAAGCTCAAACTCAACGAAGAAGGCTACAGGCCCCGCTACATGCACATCGCGGGGGAGTGGGCCGACCACGTCGCGTTCGCCATCGACCAGGAGTCCCTGCCCAGCTCCGGCCTCGTAAATGAAATTTGGGGCATTCCGGCGCGGGAAGAATTCGTAAGCAAAGGTGATACGGAATAATTTTCAAAGTGAAAATCTCGGCTGTTACTTCGAAAAATCCCCGAGGGCGCCGCTGGAAACTGGTGAATGAAATGTCACGTTTAAGACACGCCGAAGCGCCCATCGAGAACGAATTACAATGATGTAATTATAAGCGTGTGAGCTATACAGGGTGGATCATCGTCGCATTGGCCGTTGTCGTGGCCGTGTACTGGACACCCGCTTTAATTCGAAATCGAAAACAAGTCATAGAGACTCCGGTTGAGGACCGATTTTCTTGTGATTTGAAGCTTGTTTCCATGGATGGGGAACAGCCTGGTTTGGCCGTGCGCGGCGAGTCAACCAGACACCAGCCGCGCATTCTGACGAGCACTGCGATACGACGTTTGGAGTCACACCCGGTGATTCACGTAGACGCGAAGGTCGAGTCAGTTCATGGAGGGGGACGCTCAATGAGCGAGAAGAAGGATCGCACTACACCTGCGGGAGGGGTGCCGTCGACGTCGCGTGAACTTGCGAAGCTGCGCGCATCGCGTGCCGCCCGCATCGCGTCGGAGGACGCCGCCGGCAAGCGCCGTTTCACGATCGCAGGTGTCTCACTGACTCTGCTCGTAGCTTTTGTTGTCGCGGCAGTTTTCTCGTCGTTCGCGTGGGGGTGGGCACTGATTCCACTCGCCGTTTTAGCTAGCACGATCGTCGAGGGGCGTGTGGCGTACCGCCGCTCGGTCGCAGAAGCCACGCACGAAGTCGCAGAGTTGCGCCGTTTGCGCAACTCGCGCGGGCGCGAACAGGAGCGATTCAACAAGGTCCGCACCAACGTCAAGAAGCGTTTCGAATCCACGACCGTTGTGGAAGAAACCCCCGAGGACGTGGCTGTGGAAACTGAAACTGAAGTCGAAGAACAGACGGTTGAGTCACCCGCTGAGTGGACTCCTCGCCCGCTACCGAAGCCGCTATATGCCCAGAATAAGGCGACTTCTCGTCGTAGGGTGATCCTTGATCCGTCGGTTGTGGAAGCAACGTCCTCGTCGATTGATGTGGAAACTTCGGAAGAGGACGCACCGGCTGTACCGGTTCGCCCAAAGGCAGCGAAGCCCATGCCGAACGACGCGATGAGTTCGCAGGAGGCTGCTGCGGAAGCTCCTGTTGCTTTCAACCTGGAAGAAATCTTGGAGCAACGCCGAGCCCAATAAGACCCGAGCGTGGCTGGTTCGTCCGAGCGGTTGTAGCGACCCTCCATGTTGCGCCGCGTGACGAGCCCGCGAAAACGACGCAAAGCTGCGGCACGATTAACTTGAGAAAACGTCGCAAAATGGTCGCACGTGAGAAAGTAGACAACGCGGCAAACGGAAGCTGAGTTAACTTTTGGCGGGGTGGATGTTAGGCTATATCTCGCCTTAGGGGCTATGGCGCAGTTGGTAGCGCGTCTCGTTCGCAATGAGAAGGTCGGGGGTTCGAATCCCCCTAGCTCCACAAAAATAAGTACCGAAGACCGCGCCGTCTTATGGCGGGGCGGTTTTGTTTCTGCGAAAACGCGAGTAACACGACCTGCGGGTTACGGGTTGGGCTACAGGCCAGGGAGTCGGTCCTATCAAAATTCCGTCCGCACCCCAAATGACCTATGATCCTTTCTTCTCGTTTCGGGCATAACAAAACCCCCAACCCGAATGGGTCAGGGGCACAACTATGAGTCTATTCTCGTGTGAAACTACGTGAATATGGTGGGGTCAATAGTTTCAAGAAAATCTTCGTATTCCTCATCTTCTGCAAGTTTTAAGAGAGCGGGCCAATAGTTTTTGTCCAATTTGATGCCGTTGTCGCCGGCGTACTCTAGTGCTCCCCACACCGCATCTTCTGTGCGGCCTTCACCGCAATAGAGCGGCTCAAGGATCAACTCTTTCTCGTCAACGCTATCGACTTGGGGAATGACTTCACGCAGGATGTCTGCCGCCACGCCTGTAAAATCGAGCGGTGGCGGATCGCTGGGCTTGCAACCACTCACATCAATGTAAGTCATGTATCAATGATACTACTAGCGTCTAGGTCCGGGTGATGCCGAGGTATGTCATGATATCCAGATTTGTCGCGCATCCGTACGTGGTAGATCTTTCCGTCTTTTTCTATGGTGCCCGATAGCGGAATAAGAATTCTCGGAGTGGCTTTGTAGTGTTTCCTCGCATATGAGTATCGTAATTCGCAAATAACGCCATTTACATTCTTACGTAAATGTCTCCATGAAGCTTTGCCGGCATATTCGATATCAGGGTGATCTCGAGTCTGCTCAACTGCGTATATAACATCTTCGAGCGTTCAAGGTTTAGGAAACTCCGTGTTGATACTTTTCGCCAACTCATCGATTGGGCTCATTCCATAGGCGTGCCCACCTGTTCCGTTCATGCCGTAAAACCTTTAGACAGAACTCTTCTGTAATGGTCAGCTTGCGCGATTCGTTTTTAGGTATAACTGTCCCTTTAAGTGCGTTTGCGGTCCGAGTAGGGGGGGCCAAAAAGTCGAGAGCGTCTTTGCGTCCTGGTTTGTTTCCACCCCATGACGGGCCCGTATTCACCGTGGTCGGAAACCAGGACGATTTCGCGGTAGTCGATTGCACGTGCGTTGGCTGCGTAGTGCCCGCAACATCCCCAAGAGCCGCGTGAGCCCGTTCAAGCAGGTCTTGATCAATGACCTGTTAACGCTCCATACCCGGTGGTAATGGCGTACTAAACACTCACAACCGGAATGAATATGTACCAAGTCCGCAATCTAGATCTCTTGGGGGATCCACGCCGCACGGCGCGCAGTTCCCCGTCACCAGGCTTCCAAATAAAGACTTTGAGGCACATGCACGCCCGACTTGCACATTTTGGTCGGTGCGCTGAAATTTTTCCGTATTGTTCCAACCTGCTCCCGTGGGAAATTCTGTGTTGTAAAGTGTGGCCTAAGCGTTGCGCGAAGATGAGCAAAACCCGTTGATTCAATCAGCATTGATCGAATGGTGGTGGGTAAAGGAGCCCTCCAGCTCAAGTGCGACGAAAACCCATGCGATCCGTAAACGATACGAGAGCCAAAATGAAGAATCCCTTGCCTGGTCGACTATCACTGGTGACAAAAAGCGCGTCGGTGTTGGCCATAGCCGCCCTTGTAGGAGCCGGAACCCAACCGGCATTTGCAGCACAAAGCGCGCCGGCAATACAGGCACCACCCACAACGCAGTCAGCACCCGCCCAACAAGCAACGGCCCATCCAACACCGGCTCAACCAGCAACCGCGCAGCAGCTCAACGCAGCCCACCCCGCGTTCGGGCCGGTCGTTGCAGCACCCCAAGAAACTCCAAGCGGTCCAACGCTAACTCAGCCCACGTCCAATCCGATCACGTTCCCGGGCGCCAAAATCGGTGCACCTTCGGTATCGATCGACGGCTCCACCGCGACCCTTAGCAATAACGCCCTCGAACTGACTTTGAATACTGAAAACGGCGTTGCGATCACTGAAATCGTAAACAACCTGACCGGGAACACCGTGCCGTTCACCGCCGACCAACTGTTCGCATTCAAGATCAGCGGGCAAAATTATGACCTCAGTTCATTCGAAGTCGAGGGCGACCTAGGCGAAGTTGAGATCACCCCAACTGAAGAGGACACGGGACGGTTCGCTGACGATTACTCCGGGAAAGCGGTTGCCGCCAAGTTCACGCCCAAAGCAGATGCCCCCGCGGTCCTACAGAATCTGAAGATTACCTACATCGCTGAACTCCTCGACGGCAGCAACTACGTGCGCCACGCCCTCGTATTCGAAAATACTGGAACGGCCCCAATAGATATCACTGATTTGTTCATGGTGAATTCCGCGCAGGTTGAAGGCCGCGTGGAAGGCGTGGACGATGGATCCCCAATCGTCTTGGGCAAGGACGGTGTGGAAACCGCGTGGATAGGCGCCGAAAATCCGCTCGCAAAAGTCAGTGTCGAGGGCGGAATTGCGGTGTCTCGTTTGCCAAGAGCTAACGACCTCGTCAAGGATTCTCCGTGGGAGGTCGCCACAACGATCGGTGTCGCGCCGGAATCGCAGATGCGTCGCGCGTTCTCCTACTATGTCGAACGTGAACGCATGCGCGCACGCCGCACCTTCCTGCACTTCCAAAGCTGGTTCGATCTGAAGCCGGGCGGCGCAAAACTAACAATTGACCACAAGGAGATGCTGAAGGCTGAAGAGCTCTTCTTCTCGCAGATGAATGAACGCGACGCAGCTGTCGATTCGTACTGGGTGGACGATGGCTGGGATTACCTGCGTGATCCTCGGCAGGACGAGTCTGGCCTGAATGTGTGGCAGTTCGACCCGGTGGAATTTCCGAACGGGTTTGAAGAAGACCTTGCCGTTATGGAAGAACAGGGCGCAAAACTATCCATTTGGATGAGCCCGTTTGGGGGATACGGCGTGAGCTCATCCATCCGCCGCGATATCGGAAACGACAAGATTCGAAACGCGGATCCATCCGAACATCCCTGGACCGATCCGGGCAAGGTCATGCGCCTATCAGACCCGAAGTATTTCGATTACTTCCGCGACCGCGTCCTCACGATGATTGACAGCGGCGTGCACGGATTCAAGTTCGACGGCATCGCACACGGAAGCCTCTTCATTTCAGGTGCGGACCCAAGTCTTATCGCGGATTATGAGGCACTGTTTGAACTCACAGAACAGATGCGCGAACACGAAAAGGACGTGTGGGGCAACGCGACCGTGGGCACGTGGGGTTCGCCCTACTGGTTCTGGTACGTCGACTCGATCTACCGCGACGGAAATGACGCCGGACAGGCCGGTCAGGGCAATTCCCAAGAAAAGTACGTGACATATCGCGACGATCAAGTCCACCAAAACATGATCGTTGAAAGCCCACTGGTTCCGCTGAACTCCGTCATGAACCACGGTGTGATCCTTTCCGACCGCACCGATGGGCAAATCCCAAACCAGCCGCACGACTTCAGCGTGCCCGCGGTGCGGCAAGCGTTTGCAAATGACCTGAAGAACTTCTTCTCAATGGGCATCGGACTGCAAGAACTGTACTTGCGTAACACGTTCTTCGATCCCGAGGTCATCGGGGAAGAAAACGCCAACTGGGCGTGGGACACCATCGCGATGAATGCGAAGTGGGCCCGCGACAATGTGGAGCTACTAACCGACACGCACTGGGTCGGCGGTGATCCAGCCAGCGGCGAAGTTTACGGCACTGCAGCGTGGCACAACCCTGGCGAAACCACGAACGATGCGCAGGCCATGATCGCGCTACGAAATCCAAGTTCGAGGCCGGCATTCATCGCCTTGGACGCAGTCAAGGCTTTGGAAGTCCCCGCCGGTGAAGCGCAGCGCTTTCAGTTCCCTGAACGCGACGGCATGGCTGACACCTGGGTGAGCAGCGAAAATGAACCTTATTACGTCAAGCTTGACCCGTTCCAGGTCCTTCTATTCGAGGGTGTGCCCACGGATAAGGAGCCAAGCGCATCGGAAGAACCAGACCCCAGTTTGCTTGAAATCCCGCGCAACGATTGGACTTTCGAGGCCAGCTCCGAGCAGACAACTGGCACCGAACTAGACCCGATCGAAAACCTCTTTGACGGTGATGCCAGCACGATTTGGCACACCCAGTGGGACCCAACCGTGGACCGGTTCCCGCACACGGTCACCGTCGATATGGGACGCGTGAATGAGGTCCACCGACTCGGGTACCTCCCTCGCCAGAACCAAAACGTGACGAACGGCGATATTCGTGGATACAAGCTAGAGGTCTCAACGGACGGCACCGAATGGGAAACCATTGTTGACGCCGGTGAGTTCGAAGGTGACAAGAGCGAAAAATCCATCGACATTCCCGAGGGAAAGCGCTCCTTCCGATTCTTCCGTTTGACAGCAACGTCCTCGCAGAATGGAAACCAGTTCGCCGGAGGTGCGGAGCTGCGCGCATACGGCGTCCAAGGCAAGAGCGAGTGGATTGACCGAACCGAGTGGATCTGCACGGCCTCGGACTTTGAAGAAACTGGCGAACAACACGGCCAATCCGGCCACGCGAAACACGCGTGCGACGGAAAGATTTCGACGCAGTGGCATTCACAATACAACCCGACGATCGCGCCGATGCCGCACTGGTTGCAGGTCGACATGCGCGTCATGACGAACGTCGAGGCCGTAAGGTACACGCCGCGTCAGGACGTGTATCCGGCAAACGGGATTATCGGGAAGTACACGCTGCAGTATTCCACTGACGGCGAGACCTGGACCGACGCCGTCGAAGGCGAATTCACAGACGGACGACCCGCAGTGATCGAGGTTCCCGAAACCGTTCAGGCGCGTTTCCTAAGGTTGAATGCGCTCAGCGCGCAAAACGGCGCACAATACGCAGGCGTCGCAGAGTTCGACGTCAAAGGCGAACCAGTCCTAATCACACCGATTGCGCCCGAATTCATTGACGAGGACGGGGCTGAGAACGACGCATACGTCATTCCGCAACAGGACGGTGTCATCTACCTGATCAACGGCAATGCGGTGGAAGCTGGAACGCACAAGCTAGCTCCGGGACAAACTGCAGTGCAGATCAGTGCGACCGCGGCGGACGGTTGGACGCTCGAAGAGGGCAACTGGATGTGGGAGCACACGTTCGATTCGACGTCCACTCCGGAAGAAACAGAATCTGAGGTCACTGAAGAAGAAACTGAGTCTGAGCCTACGGAATCAGAATCTTCTGAGGTGACGGAGCCCGAAACCACGGGAGAAGCAACCGAGTCAGAGACTGCGGGTGAAGTCGCTGAACCGGAGACAACTGTGGAAGAAACGGAATCTGGCGCCACCGAGGAAGAATCTGGAACCGAACAGACCGAACCTTCCGATGAAGCGGAAACCACCGAGGAAACGACAGTTGATTCGCAGGAACCCACCGAAGAGTCCACGAGTGACTCAGCTGATCCAACCGATACCAGCACGCCCTCAACAAGTATGAAAACCGAGACGGGGAAGCCAGGCGGTTTGGCGAAAACTGGAGTCCAGGTAGTTTCGCTCGGCTTGCTGGCCCTAGCACTGATGTTTGGCGGCGGCGTGATGGTTGCCCGTCGAAACCGACACAGCGCATGAGGGGACTGCCCTGTAACTGGTAGTAATCGGTAGATTCCGTCGAAATCTATCCATGCAAAACCCCCGGAAGTTTGAGCCGAGGACCTCGGCCCTACTTCCGGGGGTAGTGCTATCTAGATGTTATCCAGGTGGAAAGCTATCTATGCAGAAGACAGCTAGTCACCACTTGCCTAGCTAACGCGACGGTAGTTGACTGCAACAGCAGCCGTGCCAGCCATCAGCAGAAGCATGCCAAGCAGTGCAAGACCCATCGTGTTCACGCCAGTCTTGGCAAGTGAGCCGCCAGACTGAGTCGGCTTGTCAACCGATGAACCCGGCTGGGTCGGCTTGTCGACCGAGGAACCATCGGTGTCATCCGGGTTGCTAGGTGCCGGCTCAGTCGGCTCATCCTCGGACACAACCGTAAGTGGCAGTTCGTACTCGTAGTCGCCAGCCACTAAAGTGAACAGGTGAACGCCAGCCTTGAGTCCCGCAGGAACCGTAAAGGTAATCGATGCCTGACCAGTCTCAGGTAGCATCGGCGTAACGGTGTTATCCACGTCCGCGGAGCCAAGCTCGTTACCATCTGCGTCCAGAAGCGAAACCGTTGCAGGCTTCTCCTCATCAGCGGTCATGGAAAGTGACGCAAGGTCGATCGTCACTTCAGCACCCGGCGTGAGCTTTGGCAGTGCACCAACACCGATGCCGCGCTGTTGGTAGCTCACGTTCCAACCCGGGTTTGCCGCTAGGAAGGCGTTGAACGCCGCGAGGTCCTTGTAACCAAGGTTCCTGAAGTTCTGACCCTCCGACAAAGCGGTGAAATCATCGCCACCGTTTAGCAGGAACGTTCCGCCAATAACCGTGTATAGGGTGTCCTCGTCGTTCGGGTCCAGGTATTCGCCGTGAATCTTCACGCTAGTTACCTTCGAACCAATCGGTGCTTCAGGATCGTAGGTGTAGGAAATCGAATCAGATAGTCCAAGTTGGAGGACGGGACGGGAGGCCTCTGGTCCCTTCCACTGTTGCTCTAGCAGCTGGAACACCTGCTTGGAGGTCAGATCAACGGTTCCGACGTCTCCATCAAACGGCTGCGTCGTCTGGGATTCGCCGCGCGTAATCACACCGTCAGCGTTCGGATCGAGGTCTGCTCTTACGCCACCGGAGTTAATGATGCCAAAGTCTGCACCAAAGTCATTCATCTTCGAGAACTCGTAGAAGCCCTGAGCGATCAGGTTTCCAGCAGAGGATTCCGTACCACGGTTTTCATTCGCAGACTCGGTGGCATCGAATCCGAAGTTAGTGCCGCGGCGAGCTTTCCCGTTGATCGTTCCGATCTGCTCTTTTCCAAGCTCGTCCGCAAGTGCCTTGTATTTCTCGTACAATTGCGCAAAATTCAACGCGTGGCAAGCTTCCGGATTCTTGTCATAGTTGAATACCGGGAGGTTTTTAGCTTCGGACGATACGACATTGCCGTCTGCGTCCACGTTGAGGTCGATTACGCCAAGCAGGTTGCCAAAGCTTCCGGGCTGGATCACAGGCGCTCCGGAGGCAGTCTGACCAATGTACTCGACGTGGGAGTGACCCGCTACAACAGCGTCAACATTTGCGCCGACCTGGGATGCAATAGTGTGATCCTCGTGAATCAGGGCCACAACAATGTCGGCCTCGCCGTTTTCTTCGTTGCCATCCTTCAGCTGAGCGGCAACACGGTCAACGGCCGCAACAGGATCGGTAATCGTCAGGCCTTCAATGCCTGCTTTGTCAACCAAGGTGGGCAGGTCTTCAGCAACGGCGCCAACAAAGGCGACATTAAGACCGTTGTCGGCTTCGATCAAATGGTATTCAGAGATCGAATCGTCGAGACCTTCAACGTTTGCGAGTACGTAGGGGAAGTCTGAAGTCTCCTGCAAGCGACCTACGAGGTCGTCTTGGCCACGGTCAAACTCGTGGTTACCAACGTTTGATACGTCAAGGCCGGCATAATTTAGCATCTCAATGGTTGGCATGTCGTTAGCGACAGCGGAGATATAGGCGGAACCGCCGACGTTGTCTCCATTCGACGCAAAGAAGACATTACCAAAATTCTGGCTGGTGATTCCGTCGGCCTGACACACCATGTTCGGGATTTGAGCCAGGTAACCGTGGAAGTCGCTGAAGGTGACGACTGTGATCGTCGACCCGTCTGCATCCATTCCATCGGCTTCGTCGGCCTGCGAAGTCTCTTCGTCAGCCACTGATTCTTCAGTTTCGGTTGAACCCGTTTCTTCAGTGGCTGTTGTTTCGTTTTCTGATTCTTCAGTTGCCGGAGTTTCAGCCACTGTCGCTTCGGTCGCCTGTTCTGTAGCTGGCGCCTCAGCATCCTGCGCGACCGCGGGGAGAGCAAAGCCAGCGGCAACGAGTGCAGTGCCAGCCAGCACTGTTACCGGGCGCAAAATGGAACCCTTCATTAGGTGCCGTTCCTTTCAAGCAGATTTATCGCCTAGTCCTAGGCCGATTGGAAGGTAACACCCCGAAGTGAATTTCAAGCAAACTTTAAGAGAAATGGTGTACAAGACCGAAAAATGAACGGCCCATTGTGCTTTAGAACAGCAGATATTCGAGGGCGATCCCGCCGATCGCTGAGATTACAACCACCATCCACGGCGCCAACTTCCACTGGGTGAGCAGCAGGAAACCTACTAGCGCAAGCACAAACGGGCCCGCTCCCGTGATCGCAGTTGTGAACACCGGGTCATACAGTGCAGCAAGCAGGATTCCGACAACTGCTGCGTTTGCGCCACTCATCAACGAGTACGCTCGCGGATGCTCACGCACGGAATTCCAAAACGGAAGAATGCCAATCAGCAGCAAGAAGCCAGGCAAGAAAATCGCTATCAAACCCACGGTTGCGCCTATTACACCACCGGAACCGGCCGAAGAAACCGCACCCAGATACGCCGCGAAAGTAAACAGTGGACCGGGTACCGCCTGAGCTGCACCGTATCCGGCCAAGAACTGCTCATTGCTCAACCATCCAACGTCTACAGTCCCTGCCTGCAGTAGTGGCAACACGACGTGTCCACCACCAAATACCAGCGCCCCCGAACGATAGAAGGAAGAAAAGACGGCCGCATTGCCTGACTCGTTGAAGCTCGCTAACAGTGGAGCAACCACCAAAATCACCGCAAACAGCACCAGACTGATGACACCAACCGTGCGTGACACAGGGAACTTCAACGCGGGAGAATCGTCCTCAACATCGGACCTCCTAATTAGAAGCCCAGCCAACGCGCCCAAAACGATCGCGATTACCTGGCCGCCAACCCCGGCCCACAGCAGAGTAAGAGCTGCGGCTCCCACTGCAATCGTGGCCCTGTGCCGATCCGGCGCCAACTTCTTTCCCAATCCCCAGACAGCTTGCGCAACAATAGCTACCGCTACGATTTTCAGACCCGCAATAACGCCCTCGCCAATCGGACCCGTGAAAAACGAGGCGCCGTACGCAAACAAAACCAGCGCAATCGCGGACGGTAGCGTAAACGCCACGAACGCCGCCAACGCGCCCATGAAACCCGCGCGATACAGGCCCATCCCAAATCCGATTTGCGAGGACGCTGGGCCGGGTAAGAACTGTCCAATTGCAACCAGGTCCGCGTACTGGCGGTCGGATATCCATTTGCGGCGCTGGACTAACTCGTCGCGGAAATAGCCTAGGTGCGCTACTGGGCCGCCAAACGACGTGACGCCGAGCTTCGCGAAAACGCGGAAAACTTCGCCAACGGAACCCCTGCCGGCGCCTTCCGTGGCCGCTGGTTGTTCAACTGAGTTCGCCATGAAGCTCCCTATCTGTAAGCCTTTAGCGCCTCAAGGCTGTGGCGCTTCGATCCTGTAACGCTACGTGCTGGAGGCGCGGTGCTCCCGGAATGCAACTTGCCGGAAGCACTCTGCTTTTGAAGCGCTCCGAGGTTGTGGCGCTTTGCTCCTGTAGCGACAGAGCCTAAAGCATGAAACTAAACGACAGGATCAGATAGGTGAACGCGTGATTACGAAGTGGTTGCCGTCCGGTGCTAGGGGCTCGTGGCGGCAAAATTTTCGCCTCCCATGAACAAGGGTGGACAGTTCAATCATTGGTCGCTCTCAGGCCGGCTCGGTTTCACTTCCCAAGACCGAGTGCGGACCGTTCAATCGCTGGTCGCTCTCAGATCGGCGCGGTTTCACTTCTCATGATCAAGGGTGGACTAGCGCTTTTGGTAGACGCCCTTGCGCCAGTACTTAGGTTCGCAGGTCACGTTCATGCCCAGGTTTCGGAAGATGCCTTCATCAACTGATCCCAGGATCGTTGTGGTGTGAACGTCGCAGCCGCGCAACGCCTGGAGTTGTTCCAGCGCTCGATGAGCGTACTCATTGGAATTCGCCGAAACCGACAGGGCAATCAGCACTTCATCGGTGTGTAGACGCGGGTTACGTGACCCAAGATGCTCAGTCTTTAGGGTCTGAATCGGCTCGATCGACTCAGGCGCCAGAAGGTGAACATCGTGAGGAATCCCCGCCAACTCCTTCAACGCATTCAGGAGCATCGCAGCTGAGGGGCCCAGTAGGGCAGAAGTCTTACCCGTAATAATTCGACCGTCATGCAGTTGGATTGCCGTGCCCGGATTCTTGGTCTTTCGTTCAATCTGCAAGGCCGGCTTCACGACCGGACGGTAGAAACGATCGATGCCGAGCTTTCCCATAATGATTGCAATGCGATCTGACTCGGTTGATTCTCGGCCAAACCGCTTCTCGTTGACCAGAGCCTTGTAGTAGCGGCGAATCACTTCCTGCTTGGCGGCCTCACGACAAACTTCATCGTCGCTAATGCAGAAGCCCGCCATGTTCACACCCATATCAGTGGGGGACTTGTAGGGGCATTCGCCGACCAGGCGCTCCAACAACGCATACAGAAGAGGGAACACTTCCAAATCGCGGTTGTAATTCACGGCCTGTTTCCCATAGGCCTCAAGGTGGAAATGGTCAATCATATTGACGTCATCCAGATCCGCAGTAGCGGCCTCGTACGCCAAATTGACTGGGTGATCTAAAGGCAGGTTCCAAATCGGGAAGGTTTCAAACTTTGCGTAGCCGGCCTGGTTGCCGCGCTGGTACTCGTGGTAGATCTGCGACAGGCAGGTCGCCAACTTTCCAGACCCAGGGCCAGGAGCTGTCACCAACACAACGTCCCTACTGGTCTCAACAAAGTCGTTCTTGCCAAACCCGCGGCTGGACACAATGTAGTCCGTATCAGCCGGATACCCCTTAATAGTGCGGTGACGTGCAACCTTCAATCCGAGCTTCTCCAGGCGACTGCGAAACTCCTTCGCCGGACGGTTGCCCTCATCCATCTGCGTCAAAACAACGTTTTCAACTAGGAAACCGCGCTCGCGGAACACGTCGATCAACCGCAGAGCGTCCTCTTCATATGGAATCCCCGTATCTGCGCGGAACTTGGTTTTCGCAAGGTCTTTTGCACTGATCGCAACAATAATCTCAATGTCATCCTTTAGGGTTTCCAGCATTGAAATCTTGTTGTCCGCCGTAAAACCGGGGAGCACACGCGCCGCGTGATGATCGTCGAAGAGTTTTCCTCCCATCTCCAAGTAGAGCTTCCCGCCAATTTGGCGGCGCCTCTCATTGATGTGTTTCGACTGCAGTTCGATGTAACGCTCGCGATCGAATCCAATGGAGTGGGGCATCGGGGACCTCTCTTCTATAGCGCGGCTGGTGACTGGCCGCCGAAGGAATCACCGAATATCAATGATAAAGCATGCGCCCCATCTTCCCTAAGAAACAGCGGATTTGGCATTGACGGTTCGGGTCCTGCGCTAATAAGACGCACGGTTCGTGCGTTGTGCTAGTACCAGTCCCGGTTCGTACGTTTCGCTAACACCAGGCGCGGATCGAGCGTTGTGCTAACACCAGTTCCGGTACTTACTTTGAGCTAACACTAATCCGTTCATACGTTCTGCTAGCACCGATCTCGTTCATACGTTGCGCTAACACCAATCCCGGCTCCGTTCTGAACGTGGTCGAAGGCCTCTATTAATTCCGGACGTTGTCGCACAACCTAATTACGGGCGCGCTCTAACTTCAGTGGTGTCACCACCCGTGGGCTTGGATCGTAGACCTTCCATAAATCCGGGCGTTGTCTCATCTTTGAAGATTTTTCAAAAACCGCCGTCAATTTTCGAAGCAAAATTTATGCCTGCCTACTTTGCCCCAGCGCCCGAATTTTCGTTCCCGAGGGCGTTGCTAGCTTCTGCCTTTGCCTTCAAGAATTGACTGCCTGCTCAGCCGCGCTACATCTATATATGGCGCCAGTAACACGCTTGATTTAGCCGAAAAGTGGGTGTGTTCAGGG
>DUQT01000012.1 GCA_012837655.1 Actinomyces sp.
AAGGACGTAGTGGAACTGCCCGCCGGCATCGCCGGTGAACTCCAGGTGATCGCCCACTACGGAAAGATTCCAGCCCGGTCCGCTCATCACGGACCCGGCCCTGCCTGACCATTTTGAAAACCACACGTTACCCAGTGTCATTCTTGCGCCCCTAAAAAAGTGGCGCGCACAGCCAACGGCTGCGCGCACCACGGTCGAAACCAGTATCTGCACTGACCACATCGAAACCAGAGCCGCACGTACCACGGTTGAAACCAGCGGCCGCGCGCACCCAAATCAAGATCTGGCTCGCAACAGCGATCAGTTCAGATCCAGAATGTTTGCCAGCGGTTCGTAGTGCTTGTAAACGGCGTCCTGGTAGGCTTCTTCGTCGCCCGCCTGCGCAGTTTCAAGCATGAGGGCGTGCGCCTTCGCGGTCTTCAACAGGTCCTGCTTAATGGCGTCCTGCATTTTCGGAATGAAGGATTGGTGAACCATCCACATCGCTGCAACCAGCTGATCAAGCAGACTGTTATCCAAGTACGCCGTGATTCCGTTGTGGAATGCGATGTCTTCTTCCAGGTACTGCTCTCCGGCTTTTGCCTTTGTGATCATGGTCTCAACCAGTCGTTCCAGTTCAGGATCCGACGTGCCCTTCATTTCGCGAACAACACTGGACGCAATCCCTAGGTCAATGTACCTGCGAATTGAAACCACGTTTCGCAGTGATTCAGCGCCCGCATCATGATCGAGGGCGTAGCGCAGCACCAGTGTTTCAACCATGGGGTTGAGCGACATCTCACCGACGAACGAGCCGCGTCCTTGCTGGACTTGCACAATATCTAGAGCCTCGAGCTTCCGCACGGCCTCGCGCACGGAAGAGCGCGATACGCCGAGATCCTCACACAGCTGCACTTCGGTGGGCAGCGGATCTCCGGGCTTTAAGTTGTGTTCAAGTATGTAGGCCTTGATCGCGTCTATTGTTGCTTTGGACCTATGTACAGACGGAATGCGCCTATCTTCAGCGTTTTTTAGCTCCGCAAAAAATTTGTATTGCGAAAACGGTTGCATCATGTTGTCTGTCATCATACGATTATTCTAACTGACACGGAGCAAGGATGCTTATGTTTCAGAAATGAAACGAACACGTTTCATTTCCATCTCAAAGAAGAGGACACAAAAATGAGTTCAACCAAACGGTGGGCCAAGGTAGCTGCAGTTGCAGCTGCTGCGGCTCTTGCACTCTCAGCGTGTGGCGGGGGTGCAGGTAATGACGCCCCGGATAACACGGGCGACGCTGGCGACAACTCCGGCGCACCTACGGGCACCTTGAACCTGGGTGTTGCTTACGAAACGACCAACTACGATCCTTCCACCACTTCCTCGGCCCTTGCGATGGGTACGAACTGGCATGTAATGGAAGGCCTGTACGAGTTCGACATGGCAACATACGAGGTTTACCCCGCTCTGGCTGATGGCGAACTAAAGCAGGTTTCCGACACCGAGTACGAAGCTACGCTACGTGCGGACGCGAAGTTCTCGGACGGAACTGACGTAACTACGGATGACTACCTGGAGTCCTGGGCTCGTACCACTGACCCGAGCTCGATCTACCAGCAGTTCTTCTCAATGGTCGACTCGGTTGAGGCCAAGGATGACAGCACGCTGGTATTCAAGCTGAAGTACCCGTTCGCTAACCTTGCTGATCGTCTTGTCAACGTGAAGGTGATCCCGGCTTCCTCCACCCAGGAAGAAATGACTGCTTTCCCGATCGGAACCGGACCGTACAAGTACGAGTCCATCACCGACACCGCTGTTGAAGCAGTTCCGAACGAGCACTACAACGGCTCCAAGCCCGCAACTGTAGAGAAGATGCACTGGGATGTCCTGAAGGATGACTCGGCACGTCTGTCGGCAGCACTTGGCGGCACGATCGACATCATGGAAACCGTTCCTTCCACCCTGAAGTCCCAGGTTGAGGGCGCTGGCTGGACCATCCAGGAAACCCCCGGCTACAACAACGCTTTCGTAATGTTCAACACCTCGAAGGAACCGTTCAACAACCCCGAGGTTCGCAAGGCATTCCACAAGGCAATTGACCGCGAGAAGCTCGTTGAGCAGGGCCTCTTCGGCGATGCTCAGGTCGCAACCTCGTTCCTGCCGGAAGTTAACCCGGCCTACAAGAAGACCGAAACCCAGTTCGATATGGACACCGAGGGTGCAAAGGCAACCTTCGCGGACGCCGGCCTCTCCGAAGTCACGCTGATTACGACCGACCACGCTTGGATTTCCAACCTGATCCCGCAGGTCAAGCAGGACCTAGAGGCCGCAGGCCTGAAGGTTAATGTTCAGTCCATGGCTTCCTCCGACCTCTACGCAAACTACGCAGACGTTGAGGACGCAACCTACGACGTTGCTATCGCTCCTGGCGACCCGTCAGTATTCGGTCAGGACCCGGGCATCATCATCGACTGGTGGTACGGCGACAACGTCTGGACCCAGCAGCGCACCTTCTGGCAGTCCTCTGATCCGGAGAACTACCAGAAGCTCCGCGACATCGTTGCTGAAGCTTCCCAGCACGAGGGCGACGAAGCTAACGCCAAGTGGGGCGAAGCTCAGGACCTGATCGCTGAGAACGTACCTCTATTCCCACTGTTCCACCGCACCATGATCACCGGTGTGAACGAAGCTAAGGTCAAGGGCTTCCAGGGTATTGGAACCACCGGCCTGTCAGCACTTGGCGTAACCGTCGAGTAACACAACACATGTAGGACACCTGAAGGGGCGGGATCCTGTCCCGCCCCTTCGTCCTCACAAGCTTAAATCTCCCGAATACATCCATAAGTTCTCAGCGCAGATAGAACAGGAAATGGGTTGTGAATAATCTTATTAGACTCCTGGGCCGACGCTTGATAGCGCTGCCGATCATGGTGATTGGAGTGACCTTACTGGTCTTCTTCATCATGTATCTTTCACCTATCGACCCCGCCTACTCCGCCCTCGGCGAATTTGCAACGCCGGAAGCTCTCGAACAATACCGAATCGACAACGGTTTGAAAGACCCGTTCCTGGTTCAGTACCTAAACTACCTGGTTGGCATGATCCAAGGTGACCTCGGATCCTATGGTGTGGGTAGCGCCAACCGCGTGTCAGACCTTGTAGGTACGGCTCTACCAATCACTCTTCAACTAACTTTCTTCGGCCTAATCATCGCCGTCATCTTTGCATTCCCACTAGGCGTCATCGCCGCCATCTACCGCGACCAGTGGCCAGACCAGGTCATCCGCGTCCTATCGGTAATCTTCCTCGGCACCCCGTCCTTCTGGCTCGCATCCCTCCTCGTCCTTGCATTTGTTGGAGGAGCCCTACCAGTCTCAGGAGCCCTACCTTCCATGACTGGCGATTTTTCCGGTTGGTTCGCACGTATGCTACTGCCCGCTATCGCCCTCGCGACTCCTGTCATCGGTCAGATGACCCGCGTTGTGAGGACGTCGATGGTAGAAGAACTCGACTCCGACTACGTACGTACCGCGCTTGGTGCTGGAATCCCACGAGCCGTGGTTATATCCCGTAACGTCTTGCGAAACGCCCTCATTACTCCGGTAACTGTGCTCGGCCTGCGAGTCGGCTACCTGATCGGTGGCGCAGTCGTTATCGAAATCATCTTCAACCTGCAGGGCATGGGACGCGTGCTCGTAACCGGTATCCAGGCAAACTACGTGACCCTGGTACAAGGTGGCGTGCTCGTAGTTGCGATCGCGTTCATCATCGTCAACATCATCGTTGACCTGCTGTACCTGCTCATCAACCCGCGCATTAGGTCGGTGTAATAAGCGATGACTTCAAAAAAGAAGAAGCTCGAAAAAGTAACTCAACCGGGCGCAAAGTTCACGCGATTCAGGAACATGTCTATCGGTTCGCAGATCTCGATTTTCGTGATCGCGATCGTCGTACTGCTCTCCATATTCGCGCCTCTGCTCGCGCCCTACAGCCCGTCGCAAACCTTTGCGAGCTGGGTAGCACCAAGCTCTGAGCACATCTTCGGAACCGACCACGTGGGTCGCGACATCCTG
>DUQT01000105.1 GCA_012837655.1 Actinomyces sp.
CTGAACTCCGCGACCCCGACCGGACTCGAACCGGCGACCTCCGCCGTGACAGGGCGGCGCGCTAACCAACTGCGCTACGGGGCCTTGTGGTACCCCCAACGGGATTCGAACCCGTGCCGCCGCCGTGAAAGGGCGGTGTCCTAGGCCGCTAGACGATGGGGGCCCAGTACTGAACCAGATCTGAACTGACTGGCATCAGACTTTGAAAAGCATACGCGACCTCGAGTCACTTTGCCAAAAAACCCGCCTGTGAAGATACTCACCGCCTGGGCCGACAGTGCGTGGCAAATGCCTAAATGTGAACGTAGGCGCCAAAAAGCGGTAAAACGCGCTGAATATATGGGCAATATCGGGCATCTGAAGCGACAAGTGTCCCCGGTAGTGCCTAATCTTGAACCATGGACAATACCGAGGAAGCAGTACAGGAAGCGTTTAACGTACTGCAGCTGTTTGCGGGCGTCGCCGTGGGCGCAGGTGTTTCCCTACTTGTCGGGATTCTTGCGTGGTTGGCGCTGCGCGTAATTAGCTCCAGGACGAACAGTTTCCGGATGTTGATGCGCCGAATCAAGATCCCATTTTTCGCCCTGTTCCTAATGGCGGGCGCGTGGGTCGGCCTGAATTACATGAACCAGGTGCTCACGACAGACGCGGTCACGTGGATCCCACCCCTGCAACACACGTTGTTAATAGTCACGATCGTGATGGTCGGTTGGCTTGCGTACGCGGGTGCATTCATTATCGAGGACGCAGCTGACCGCAGGCAGGGCGAAACGGGCTCTCGGCGTTTGGCGACGCAGGCGCAGATGCTGAGGCGGCTGGTTCAGCTGGCTGTGGTGATTTTGTCCTCGGTTGCGGTTGTTCTGACTTTCCCCTCCGCTAGGGTCGCGATGGGTTCAATACTTGCTTCTGCTGGTGTGATTTCACTGGTTGCTGGTATCGCAGCTCAGGATTCGCTGTCCAACACGTTTGCTGGATTGCAGATCACGTTCACGGATGCGCTTCGAGTCGGTGACGTCGTAAACGTTGACCATCAATTCGGAACCGTTGAGGAAATCACACTGACCTACGTGGTACTTCGATCCTGGGATGATCGACGCTTCATTGTGCCGTCCACCCAGTTCACGCAGACCACGTTTGAAAACTGGACCAGGCTCCACACCAAACTGTCTGGAACTATTGAATTGCACCTGGATTGGCGCGCGCCCGTTGGCATGATCCGCAACGAGGTTGATCGCCTCTTGATGGAAACTGACCTGTGGGATCACCGCTCATCGAGCGTGCAGGTCACTGATTCCTCGGATGACTGGATGCTGGTCCGCGTGGTGGTCACCGCGAAAACCTCGGGAGACCTGTGGGACCTGCGCTGCTACATGCGCGAACACCTAATCGAATGGGTCGTAACTAACGCTCCCTACGCGATTGCCCGCAACCGGTATCAGCAAGAAGAAATAGTTGAAGTCAACTACGATCGTTCAGAACAAGAAATCGTTGCCCTAGCCGACGAGCTCCGCGAAATCGAAGACACCGCTGGCGGTGCACATCACGATCACGAGGACACCGAAGAAAAACCGCCTACATCCAAAGAGGAAGCGCGCCTGCGCGCCGCCAAGAAACGTGCGAAAAAAGTTCGCCGCAAGAGGATGCGTGACCGCTTCGCCGATCAGCCCGTCAAGATCGACCCGGGCGACTCCACCCGAGTCCTTTCCCCAGACGAGGTCCTAGCCTTCCAAGTTCCGACCAGCCCAGCCACGCCCTCGGAAAAAGAAGACGACAAAGTCGATACGAAGGTGGATTCGAAAACCACGTCGCAGGTTAGCGACAGGATGTTTTCGGGAAGTGAGGAGGCCGAGCGGCGCTCGCGGCTGCTTGAAGGCCCGGGTGAAGAGGCGCAGAGGCTTCGAAATGAGGCGCAAACTCTGCGCGCGCTACGCTTAGGCGAGATTTCGGAGGACGTGGCTATCGAGCGTCTGGGTGGGGATGATGATGCCCGCGCTAGGGTTCAGGAAGAACTTGACCGGATTGAAGACGGTAGGAAGAAGGAATAATCATGACTGACAAGCCGCAGATTGATACGAACGCCGCAGCGCGCACGCAGGCCGAATGGCGCGAAATTTTGAATCCGATGGAATACCACGTCCTGCGCGAGGGTGGCACGGAGCGCCCCGGAACTGGCGCACTGCTGGATGAGGATCGCGAAGGTATCTACCGTTGTCGCGCTTGCGGTGCCGAGTTGTTCCGTTCCAAAACCAAGTTCGACGCCGGCTGTGGATGGCCGTCATTTTATGAGGCCGAGGACGCGGCTGTGCGCTACCTTGAGGACACGTCGCACGGCATGGTTCGCACCGAGGTTCGTTGCGCCAACTGTGATTCGCACCTGGGGCACAAGTTCCCGGATGCGCCGCAGACACCGACGGGTCAGCGTTACTGCATGAACTCGGTGTCGCTCACGTTTGAAGAAGCGTGATCGTTGCGCGTAGTTTCTTGGAACACCCAGTACGCCACCACTAACGCGCTGTCCGCGCTTGGGCAGGGGCAGTACTCGGAGTCTGAGTTCCGAGCGGCTCTACGCCAGATCGCTGGCTTGGAACCGGACGTGGTTGCCTTTCAGGAGGTTGAGCGCGGGCAGGGCCGGTCCGCTGGATTGGATCAGCCGCGCATTATCGAGCAGGAAATGAAGGCTGCCGGGATGGCGTGGACGGCGTTTGCGCCCTCCTACATGGGGTGGGCGCACGGGTTGCGGCTGTATCCCGATCCTAAGGTTCGCGATGATTGGCCCGCGTTTGGCGTGATGCTGGCAACGCGGGAGCATCCGCGCACCTGGAAAGTGGCGCGCCTGGGCAAGGCGCCCGTCCGCTGGGTTTCCACGGGGGAATCGGTGTTCCAGGGCAAACCAGCGTTTGGGGAGAATCGAGTACTGCTGGCCGCAGTCCTGCCTTCGGGCTTCGTGCTGGGGACTACCCACCTGGAGATACACGCTTCGACCGCAAAAGCGCAGGCCCGCCGCGCCCTCCAACTACTGTCGGGACTTGGGTGCGCACCTGTGTCGGAGGCGGCCGCAACTAACTCTGCCCCGCACGATCTCCGGCTACCTTCACGGCCTGCGTCAGAAGTGCCCGCGCGTTCAGGTTCGCAACCTGGCGGCGCCACCTTGCGAAACTCACAGGCGGCGCGTCCTTCTCTGCTGGTGGGGGACTTCAACCTGTCGCCAGCAGCCGTCCAAGATGCACTGAAGTGCGAGGCGAGTCTGGATGCTGGTTTGGGCGCAGATTTCGACTATCATTCGGACGGTCGTGTAAACATCTCGGCGCGGACGTTCCCGTCTGCTCAGCCGGTTGCGAACATGGACCAGGCAGTTCTTGACCCGGGTAGTTACCAACCCAAAATCCTTGGAGCAGGAACCCTCCCCCTGCCCGTTTCCGATCACGCGGCCTTCGTCCTGGAGGTCGCCACCACCCTTGACAGCACTAACAAGACTGATGCGAAAGCCTAGCAACGAACTCACCACAATCTCGCTATTCGTAGTTTTCGGAATAACGCAATACACAGGAGCAGCCCTCGCCGTCGTCCTCTTCGCCGCCATGGCGCCAACCACGGTCGCGTGGTGGCGCGTCGCAATCTCAGCTGTCGTGCTCCTGGCGTGGAGGCAACCGTGGCGCCAGGGCCTCACCCTACGCGAAGTAGGCGTGTCCGCCTTTTTCGGAATAATCATGGCGGGCATGAACATGTCATTTTACGAGGCCGTGGCTCGCCTAGATCTGGGGGTAGCGGTTTCTCTGGAATTCCTCGGACCTGTTGCAGTCGCCGTATTAGGAGGCAGGGCTTGGTCCTCAAAGCTAGCTGCCGCGATCGCGCTGACGGGTGTGGTGCTAATTTCTGGGTTTGGCGTTGACCTATCAAATCCGCACATCGGGTGGGGCATTTTTTGGGCGCTACTCGCTGGAGCTCTGTGGGCTGGCTACATAGTCATTGGGCAGAAGATCGCAACGAAACGGTCGGGCCTAACTTCGCTTGCGATAGGCACAGCTGCGGGTGGAATTTTCTACTTCCCGGTTGCCGCTTCAGATTTCATGGTTGCGTTTGATTCCGTGGAGCTGTTCTTAACAGTCGTAGGGGTCGCCATGCTGTCCACAGTCGTGCCCTACTCAATTGATCAGATAATCATGCGTCGATTAGATGCTCCCACCTTCGCGCTTCTGACCGCTTTGTTGCCAGCAACCTCGCTGATCGTGGGAGCTGTCATGTTGAAGCAGTTCCCAGCTCCAGCCGCCGTGGTCGGTCTGGTGTGCGTATCAATTGCGGTTTGGTTGGCTTCTAGGCCGGCCCCGCCACGCCCTCAAAAACGGAAATAGTTTTACAAATCTTGACGAAAATTTCGGTTCGACTTTGAACTGGGCGCCGTAATTGGCGCGAAATTGTGGGAAATCCCGTGAAAAGGCCCTTCAGGTGGCGGCGGGGTGGCAAAGTCGGAAAACTGGAATTGTTAGATCCGCACCAGCGTGGTGTGGAGGAAAGCTTGAAAGGAAAGTTCCATGGGAACGATTATTTGGTACATCGTGGTCGGTGCAATTATTGGTGCACTGGCTCGCTTGTTCATGAAGGGCGATCAGCAGCTGGGCATCGTTTGGACGATTATCCTGGGTGCTCTTGGCGCCGGTATTGGCGGTGGAATCGCAGCCGCAATCGAACTTGGAACCGTGTTTGAATGGATCATCTCGATCCTGGTCGCGATGGCCCTGATTGCGCTATACCTCAGCATTCAGCGGAAGGCATAGGTTGTTTTTGAAACAGCGCTGAATAAGGTTAAACTTATCGGCGCGGGCCTATAGCTCAATTGGCAGAGCAACGGACTTTTAATCCGTGGGTTCCGGGTTCGATTCCCGGTGGGCCCACCGAGTAGAAACCCCTGCGAGAGTGAACTAGCCCCCGAAAGTTGGACTGGTTTAATTCTAGGCGATTAGGGCTTCAAGGGTCTGATTCCGATATTGCATCGGGGTCAGGCCCTTTAGTCGTTGTTGGATGCGTTCGGTGTTGTACCACTGGATATACTCGTCGATCGCTTTGTTGAACTCCTCGACGGTGTTGAAGGCTTGACCGTGGTACATCTCGGTCTTCATGTGCCCGAAGAAGTTCTCCATGACCGCGTTGTCGTAGCAGTTGGCTTTACGCGACATTGACTGAACACCGCCGTTGTCGCTGATCAGGTTGCGCCACGAGGAATGCTGGTACTGGAATCCTTGGTCGGTGTGCATCATCCACCCGGGTTCAGGTGCACACGTCGCGATCGCCTTGGACAAAGAGGCAGCGGTAAACGTTGTCGACGGCGATGTGGCCACGGTGTGAGCGACGATTGAGCGGTCGAACAAGTCCATCACCGGTGACAGGTATATCTTGCGGCCTGCGACCCTGAACTCGGTGACGTCGCTTGCAAAGACGGTGTTTGGCTGATCCGGGGTGAACTTGCGATTAAGCTTGTTGTCAGCGATGTGGCTGATCGTCCCAGCGTAGGAAACATAAGGTCTACGCCGGCGGATCTTGGCTCTAAGGCCCATCTCGCGCATGAGTTTGTAGACGAGTTTGTGGTTGACCACCCAGCCCTGGTTACGCAGGTCCAGCAGCACTCGCCGGTAGCCGTAGCGGTGCTTGTTACGTTCGAAACTTTCCCGGATCGCGTCCTTGACCCCAGCGTGCTTATCCGGCTCGCTAAGTCGTTTCTGGTGGTAGAAGAATGTCGACCGTGGGATGCCAGCGGCGTCTAGGAGGTACTCCAAGCGGTGGTGTGACTTGAGAATGACAATCGCCTGGACTTTCAAGCGCGTCCCTGATTCCTCAAGTCCCGCAATTTTTTTAGATAAGCGTTTTCAGCTTCCAACCGCTCAACCTGACGACGCAGCTTTTCCTCTTCGGTAAGCGACTTCGGGTCGGTCGAGCCTTTGGGTCTGCCCTTCGGCTTCGGTTTCAACGCCTCATCGCCACCTTTGCGCCATTTCCAGGACCAGCCACTGACGAGCTGGTCTGACGATAGATCAAACTCACGCGCAAGATCCATCGCTGTCTCACCAGCCAGGTGGCGTTCGACAACTTCCTTTTTGATCTCGAACGAGTACTGCTGCTTTGTCGGCTTCTCCACAAGACATAGCCTGCCATGCAACTGAAACCGCCGATAGAGATTGCGCGTTCCATCTCTCGAAACCCCGACCACCTTCGCAGCAGCTTTGCTCCCCATGCCCTGCTCGAAACACTCCAACAACTGCTTGCGCTGATACTCGCTCAGCGAACTTCGTGCTCTCAATGAAAAACTGCTCCCCACTAGTCGGTAACTGATTTCTCAGTCCAACTAATGGGGAGCAGTACATGGCGGGGATTTCCTTTCTATTGCAGTTGGTGCCGGCGGGCCGGCACCAAAAATAACGATTCAGACCCAAAACACCATGGCACAAGGCGCAGCCCCATTCCGGGCGGCACCTCCCCTCACACAGGGCATGCCAGCCCCGCCCTCCAAAACCCTTTCAGACGGGAACTACCCAAAACCATGGCCAAAACCACCACTTAGGGTCGGAATCATTCCGCAGACACGTTCCTAAAAAACCATTCAGACCCAAACCACCCAAAACAGAGATAATTTCTGCCAGTTGGGGTCTGAATGGTTGTACAGGACAGCCTCCCAGAATCGAGTCCGACCCCAACTACCCAAATTGGGCCCCGTTATGGGAACTATGGGTCTGAATCGAAATTAAGGCGCAGCCAAACACCAAAAACAGACACAAACACAACAGCCGAACCCGACGCCAAACCAAACGGCCGGACCCGCAGCAGAACCCGACGCCAAGCCAAGCGGCCGAGCCAAAGACCGTCGGTAACCAAGCCCCTGAGCCCCAAGTCGACACCGGAAGCCAGATGCGCATCACCAGTGCGGCGGTCGGTTTTCGCGAAAGGCGCGGTCGCGCGCAGATTCTGGTTCCGTCGACTCGGATGAAGACCGTTTCCCGTCCCATCTGTTCGGCTCGAAGGATCTGATTTGCTCCCACGAAGGGCTACCGCCCGCATCGATAATGCGCTGGTCGGCTTCGGAAATCCGCACAGCACGCCGGCGCTTCTTCTTCACCGGCTTGCGCGCCTCCACCGCGGGCGTGGCAGGTAACTCTCCCTTGCCCGAA
>DUQT01000106.1 GCA_012837655.1 Actinomyces sp.
AGGTCCGCCCTCACAAAACTATTTGGCCCGCTTTGCTACGCGCCGCGGGCGTTAAAACCCCTCACTCGTTCGGCGCTACTTTAGGACGCGCTTGAAAGCCAGAGTTAAACAGGCCAGCCCGGCGTGTCTACGTCACGCGCCGCAGCCGCCCGACCCGCAGTCGCAGTTGCCGCAACCGCCACTGCCGCAGCCACCACCCCCGGCGGCGCGTTCATCGGCTGACAGGAAGGTCGTGAACAGAGCTTCGACCAGGCCGGGAACCAGGTTTGCGCCCTCGGCGACCTCGTCATCGTGGTCGTGGGATCGCGCTCGAATCGCGCACCACGCCTCGCCGGTGCGGAGGACGCCGGCGACGATGCGGATCTCGTCACGGTCGGGGTGATTCGCAAAATATTCGATGGCCTCTTCCGGATCTTCGGGCGCACCCTCCTGAGCTTCCGGCGGAACCATCACGCGCTCCGTGCAAACCGCGGCCCCCGCGACCGACTCAGGCCACGCCAACTGCGCGAGCGTTTCCTCCAAATCCGAGCCCGGCAAATCCTCCTGGATCACCGCCGTCAACGACGTGTCCGTCCCATCCCAACCGGATTTCAGGTGGGCACGCATATCATCGGGGAGCTCCTCCAACCCCAACAAATCCTTCGTCGGCACCAACGCATAAACCGTGGACGGCCGGTCCCACCCCAAAGCGGATGCGGACTTCTCGATCTCAAACACCGCCTGCGTTAACCCCATCTGCGCCGGCGTGGGCCCGTTGTTCACAGGCGACGTTACCTCCGCCTCATCAGCGTTCCCATCGGTCGCGTTGTTTTTGATTGACGAGGACGGGGCTGCGTCCTCGGAAATCGACGAGTTGCTGTCCCGTTTAAGTTCCTGTGGTGTTTCACTCATGGGCCTATTGTGTCCCAGGAGAGTTAACGCATGCCAGTCGGGGAGGGGAACTTGGGATCTGGGTTTGCAAAACGGGGATTCGCGGCTCGCCGTCGTGTCGGTCACTCCAGGCTCGCCGTCGTGTCGGTAATTCGGGGCCGGTCGCGTCCCGCGGATCCCGGACTGCCGATTCTGCAAGGTCACGGGAAGCTCACAAGATAATGTCCCAGGTGGCTTATAGCATGGCAATCGATAGAATAGGACCAATGTAAATATGGTCTCGCAAATATTTTCGAGAGGGCTACTGTGAGCGGATTCCCATTTTCGGGCTTTCCACAGCAACCGCCGAGCGATGAATCTCCGAAGCCAACCCCGAAGAAGGGATGGACTCCAGGGCGCATCACGGTCATTGTTTTGATTGTGCTTGCGGCCTTGATTTACCTCGGGTCGGAACTGTGGACCCAGATTCTTTGGTTCAACCAGCTTGAGGCGCAGCGCGTGCTGTGGACGAAATGGCTGTCGATTCTAGCGATCGTCGTCGTTGCGACGGTGGTGAACGCGACGATTGTTGGCCTCAACATGAACTGGGCGTACAAGAAGCGACCGCGTGTTGTGCGCGGCGAGTTTGGCGCTAACTTGCGGCAGTACCAGCAGGCGCTGGAACCAATTCGCAAGGTCATTTTCTGGGGCGTTCCGTTTATTATCGGTCTGTTCACCGGTATTGGTTTAGCCGCGGATTGGCGCAAGATCGTCATGTGGTTCAACCGCGTGGCATTCGGTGTGACGGATCCGCAGTTCAACAATGACGTCTCGTTCTATGTCTTCTCGCTTCCGATCCTGATGATGGTTGTGTCGCTACTGACGACAGTGTTTGTGGTCAGCCTTATCGCAACGATCATCGTTCACTACGTTTACGGTGCGATCGCGATTTCGCCGCGATTCCGCGTCACGAAGCCGGCGCGACGCCAGGTCGGGATCCTGGCAGCGATCTTGTCGCTCGTCGTCGGGTTGCGCTACTGGATCGGCCCGTTCCGCCTGCTCGTAGAGACGAAGGGCTCGCCCTCCGACGGCGCCCTTTACACGCAGGTTCACGCGAACATTCCAGCGCAGATGATACTTGCAGTCATCAGCGTCCTCGTCGCGATTTTGTTCCTGGTTGCGGCGTTCAAGGGAACTTGGCACCTGCCGGTCGCAGGCGTCGCGGTGACGGTTGTTGCCGCGCTGGTTGTTGGCATGGCGTACCCCGCTTTGATTCAGCAGTTCAAGGTTCGCCCGAACGAACGTGCCCTCCAGTCGCCTTACATTCAGCGCAATATTGACGCGACGTTGGACGCTTACGATATCGCGGACGTTGAAATGCAGACATATGCGGCGAGGACGGACACGGCTCCCGGTCAGTTGCGAGATGACGCTGCATCGACTCAGCAGATCCGACTTATTGACCCCGACATTATTTCGCCGACGGTGCGTCAGCTGAAGCAGTCGCGTTCGTACTACACGTTCGAGGATCAGCTACATGTTGACCGTTACGAGATCGAGGGCGAAAAGCGCGATACCGTGATTGCTGTTCGCGAGATCGACCTCGACGGGCTTGATGACAACGAGCAGAACTGGGTTAACCGTCACACCATTTTCACCCACGGATATGGCGTCGTTGCTGCCTACGGTAACCGCGTCGATTCGAAGGGCGAGCCGCAGTGGTGGGAGGACGGAATTCCGTCCTCGGGCGATATGGGCGAATACGAGCAGAGGGTGTACTTCTCGCCGAATTCTCCGGAATACTCAATCGTTGGCGCGCCGGAGGGTTCGGAACCGCTGGAGCTGGACTACCCCGACGAGCAGTCGGGTGGCCAGGTTCCGACCACGTTTGATGGTGATGGTGGCCCCTCGATTGGAAGCTTCTTGAACAAGTTGCTGTTCGCGATTAAATTCCAGTCGACAAATATTTTCTTCGCGTCGCAGATCAACCCTGAATCGCAGATCCTGTATGACCGCGATCCGGCGTTGCGCGTTTCGAAGGTTGCGCCGTATTTGACGCTTGATCGCAAGCCTTACCCGGCTGTGGTCGACATGGACGGCGACCCGAACACGCCGAAGCGACTGGTGTGGATCGTCGACGGATACACGACGTCGAACCACTACCCGTACGCGCAGCACGTGAACGTTACGCAGGCGACTGCGGACGCGTCGACGGTTAACACGCAGCTTTACACCGCGGAGCCTGACATTAATTACATGCGTAACTCCGTGAAGGCCGTTGTGGATGCGTACGACGGCTCGGTCAACCTGTACCAGTGGGACGACGAGGACCCGATCCTCCAGTCCTGGATGAAGACTTTCCCGGGGCAGGTGAAGCCGATCTCCGAGATTTCGGGTGACCTAATGGCGCACATGCGTTACCCGCAGGATCTTTTCAAGGTTCAGAGGTCGCTGCTGGCGGCCTACCACGTGCAGGATGCTCCCGAGTTCTACACGGGCGGCGACCGTTGGAGGCTGTCGGAGAACCCGACCTCTACGCGTGCCGCCGACGGTTCAACCCCGGTGCAGCCCCCGTACTACTTGACGATGCAGATGCCGGAGCAAGAGAGCGCTGAGTTCTCACTGACCTCCGTGTTCGTGCCGGGTGGTCGCGCGGACCGTGAGCCGATGGCCGGCTTCCTGTCCGTTGACTCTGAGACCGGATCCGAGGCCGGCAAGATCCGCGATGGTTACGGCCAGTTGCGTTTGCTTGCGCTTCCGTCCTCGACAACGGTCCCGGGACCTGGTCAGGTGCAGAACAACTTCAACGCGAACGCTGAGATTGCGCGCGAGCTGAACCTAATGGACCAGGAAGGCTCTGAGGTAATCCTGGGCAACCTGCTGACCCTGCCCGTTGGTGGTGGCCTGCTGTACGTCCAGCCGGTTTACCTGCAGGGTACTGGGTCCACGAAGTACCCGGTCCTGCGCAAGGTGATGACCGCGTTCGGTGATTCCGTTGGATTTGCCGATACCCTCGAGGGCGCACTTGACATGACCTTTAAGGGTGATTCAGCTGCCGAGGTCGCTGAAGGCGCCGGATCCGGCGATGGCGGGGAAGACTCTGGGAGTGACGCCGAACAGTCGGTCAGCCAGAGGCTAACCACCGCTTTGCAGCAGGCGCGCGACGCCATGGTTGCGAGCGAGGAAGCTATGAAGGCGGGCGATTGGGCCGAGTACGGCAAGCAGCAAACCAACCTGCAGGGCGCTCTCGAGCGGGCACTGCGCCTGCAGAACGAGTTGGACTCGACCGCGGAGCTTTCCGAAGAGGAACTCTCGGTTGAAGCCCCAACCGATCCTCCGGCTGAAGAAGAAGGTGGAGAGGCTCCCGCCGAAGGCGAGGGCTAAACCAGCGCCTGCGGCGACATGGTCCTGCGGCCCTAGGGCCGCAGGACCA
>DUQT01000107.1 GCA_012837655.1 Actinomyces sp.
CAAACCGGAATCAACCAGTAGCTCTTAGCTTCACCATCGAGGGCGAAGCACCGCCCTCGAAAATCAACGTAAAACTTAAGAGGCCTACACGTTTAGACGTGCTACTTGGATTCAACCTTCGTGTTTAGGCGGATTACGCCGTAGGTCCAGCCTTCGCGGTGGTAGACAACGCAGGGCTGCATCGTTTCTTCGTCGATGAATAGGAACCACGGGTGGCCGACCAGCTCCATCTGGTACAGAGCCTGATCCACTGACATGGGCTCGGCCTCATGAAGCTTTTGACGAACTATAACCGGGGAGTCGCCCAGCTGCTCTGAACGTTCCTCACCCAGCTTCAGGTCGTTTGCGGGGCGGAGCTTGTCATTAGGTGGCTGTTGTTGAACCTCTTCCTTCTTGTCCTTATCGGTCTCAAGTTCGAAGTCGTCGAGGATGCCTCCCAATTCTTTCGCAATCGGCTTGTTGTAGCGCCTGCGGTGATCCTTCGCGCGATCCCGCGCGCGGCGAAGACGCTCGAACAGTTTCGCAGATGCAATGTCGACAGCCGCGTAGCGGTCGGAACTTGAAGCTTCCGCTCGAATGATGGGGCCCTTACCAAAGACTGTAAGTTCGATCCGCTCGGACGTTTCAGCTTGGCGCGGATTCGGTTCGTGAGTTAGTTCAACATCGATTCGCTGAGCCCGTGGGTAGAAAAGCGTCACCTTCGACACTTTGTCTTCGACATATTCGCGGAAGTTTGGGTGGATTTCGGCATTGCGTCCGACAACTGTTATATCCATGGTTCCTCCAGGAAACTATAGGGGGTTTTACCCGCCGTGGTTAATCGCCAGGCAATCATTTTGCCTAGCCGTGCGTTTAGTTACCACCTCCCAAACACCATGCAAAAAATCAATATCCTAGGAGCAATTTCCTAAAGAATTGATATACCAATCTTACTCGATTTTCATGACTTGCATCACTTGAGTGAACGCTCATTCTGCACAATGGCCAAACTGAGTCCGACAAAACAGCGCCCTCCCGCCGTTTCCAACGCGTCCCGACACGCCAGCATCGTCGCGCCCGTCGTAACGACATCATCGACGAGGACGCAGTTGGCTTCCTCGACCTCAATTAGTGCGGTGATTGTTCGATTGCGCGATCGCCTCCTTTGGTCTCCGCTGAGTCCCGCCTGGCTGCTCCCCCACTTTTGATGCAGGGCCGGTACAACCACAACGGGGATGCCGGCATCGTGAATGGCTTGCGCGGCACCGGCCGCGATCGTTGGGGTTATCAGCATTCCCCGCCACGCCCTCGTCCAACGCGAAGGAGCTGGAATCAAGTGCAGGGGCTTATTACCCGTGGGGACGTCAACGATCGCGCGGTGATCCAACCACCCCTGGCCCAGGGAGTGACCCGCGCGCCAAAGCCAGTCGCGCAAATCGCGTGTGGTGTCATGTTTAGCCGCCAGGATCAGGTTCCTAAGACTGCCACCGTACGTACCGAGCGCGACCGAACGCATCGGTGATTTTGCGTCATCGATAATGCTCGCGATCGGCGATTGCTCGGCAAGCGAAGCGCACTCGTCGCAAAGCGGCGTATCCCATTTTCGGCACCCCGCACAGTGTGTTGGCGCAATGACGTTGATTAATTCTTCAAGAAGACTCGTCACCATGCCGCCATCATCGCGGGATTGAATACGACCTTCCGCAAATGCACCGCTCACTGTGGTGTCGAGTAGCCTGACATGCCTGTGGAAACCGCAAATCCGGTGCGCGTAAAGGCCAACCTAGTAGGCGCGCAAAGTCACCAATCCTAATGCGGGTAGGTTTCGTCCGTCAGCTGCGTGGTTGTGCTGCGCCATGATGCGCCTGAGCGCTGATAGACGGTCCCATCGCCGCTATCGAGCAGGATCGCCTGCGGGGTAGCTCCCCCGG
>DUQT01000108.1 GCA_012837655.1 Actinomyces sp.
GGTCAGCGTGCAGGATCAGCAGCATATCGAGTGCGCGAACGATTGCCGGATCAATGTCGTAGGACTGGTACGGCAGGCCGAACGTCATGCGGATGAAGTCTTCAGTGTAGGAACGCTGCGCGTCCGGGTATAGCGGCGGTAGACCAGCAGCACGCTTCGCGATAGTCGCGATCATGGTCGGAACCTTCGCAAGAAGGAGGACGGAAGCCCTGTCCATTGCTTCGTCATCGTCCGGGTCCAGGGTGTGCTGGTAGTAGGTTGCAAGACCTGCAACACCGGCCTGCAGGATCGCCATCGGGTGACCGTTGGACGGGAATGCGCCGAAGAACGCCTGGAAATCCTCGTGGAGCAGGCGGTGACGCTTAACGCGGCGCAGGAATGCCTCGAGCGTGACAGCATCCGGAAGTTCACCGTAAATCAGGAGGTAGGCAACCTCAAGGAAGCTGGAGTTCTTCGCCAGCTGTTCGATCGGGTATCCGCGGTAGCGAAGAATGCCGTTGCCGCCGTCAATGTAGGTGATTGCGGACGACGCGGATGCCGTGTTCGTGAACCCGGGGTCGTACGTCGTTGTGCCCGTGGTTGCGAGAACCTTGTTGATTGCCAGGCCGTCCGCGCCGGCGGTTGCCTCGACTCGCGGTAGTTCAACCTTGTGATCGTCAACGGTCAGTAGGCCGTTGCTCTTCTTGGGGGCTTCCACCTTTGGGTCAGTGCCCTCAGCCTCTGGTTTTGACTGGGATTTGTTTCCCTGCTCATTTGCCATTGCGGCGCTCCTTCTGAGTTGCCGGAAAGGGATCTTCCTCGCGTCTATGCGTGAGCTTCATGTCAAGATTATCTCAACATCGAGATTATTTCGCGGGGAACAGAAAACCCACCCCTGACATTCGTTCAACCGCGCCGTCAATCCGTTCATCATGACCTGACAATGAAACTCGTATGAACTTTTCGTTACCTGGACCATAGAAATTCCCGGGCGCAACCAGGATTCCGAGCTCCGCCAACCGCCCCACCATCTCTAGCGCGTCAGTTTCGTTATTCTCGTCACGCAACCAAAGATAGAGACCAGCCCGCGATTTCGAATCATTCACGAGGCCGATGCTGGCAAACGCTTTCAGCAGCTTGGCTCGACGCTTCGCGTACAGGCTCCGCTGGATGGACACATGGCTCGGACGCTGTTCAGTGTCCGACTTGGTGCTGGCTTGCTGAACAGTTTGACCTGTGTCGACGTCCTCTGCCCCAGCAGTTGAGCCGCGACCTGCGGAGTTGACTCCTGCAACGCCACCGGCATATCCGGCGAGGTCGCCAGCCACGCTACCGGAGCACCCAGCGAGTTCACCCGCACCGCCACCGGCTAACGTGGAGAGTTCGCCAGCCACGCCACCGGCATATCCGGAGAGGTCGCCAGCCACGCCCTCGGCGGGATTTTCAAACGCGGAAACTGAATCGCGCAACGCGGCGACCATTGCGGCCATGACGGGGGTTGAGACCATCATTCCCGCGTGTTTGCGTACGGCGATGGCGGCGTCCATGAGGGACTCGTCGCCGAGCATGATGCCCGCACGGTATCCGGCCATGTTCGACTGCTTGGACAGTGAGTAAAGGACCAGCAGGTTTGACGGATCGCCGTCGCAGACGTCGTCGGAAAGGAGTGAGGGGACTCCTCCGGATTCGATTAGGGCGGGGTCCCAGTTGAGTGCGGCGTAGCACTCATCGGAGGCAACTACCGCGTTGCGTTCGCGCGCCCAGGCGACGATTGCGCGCAGTTGCTCAACGTCAAGGACGTGACCATTTGGGTTGCCCGGCGAGTTCAACCACACCATCGCCGCGTCCGGCCAACTTGCGGGGTCATCCCCCACCGCGACGGGTTCCGCGCCAGCCAGGCGCGCACCGATGTCGTAGGTCGGGTAGGCGCACTCCGGGAAGAGGACGCGATCCCCCGGACGAACCCCCAGCATCAGCGGGAGCCACGCAACCATTTCCTTAGACCCAATAGTGGGGATCGCCTTTGCGCCGGCGGGCGACGCAGCTCCCGCGGACGCACCATCTAAAACGCTGATGTTGCGCGACCGGGCCCACTCAGCGACGGCCTCAACGACCTCATCGGTCCCCACAACCGGCGGATAACCGGGCGCGTCCGCGTTGGCGATAAGCGCATCCTGGATCAACTCCGGCGTCGGATCGACCGGCGTGCCAATCGACAGGTCAACTATGCCGTCAGGATGCTGCGA
>DUQT01000109.1 GCA_012837655.1 Actinomyces sp.
CGGAGTCTGCCTGAGCGACAACGTTTGCGGCCTCCAGGATGTTCGGCCAGTTTCGCCACGCGTCTCGAAGTTGTAGCACCTGGCTTTCTGACCGCGTTGAAAAGTGCGGCAGGAACATTGCAAGTGAGGCTGCAGATGCGCCTCTCCAGCCGTAGATTGCCTGGTTGGGGTCGCCAACGGCCGTTACAGCGGTGTCGTGGAAGAGCTTTGAGAACAGTTCCAATTGTCCTACTGACGTGTCTTGAAACTCATCTAACAGGATGGCTTGATACTGGCTACGAATGTCGTCAACGACCTGCGGGTTGGACTCTAGGATTTTTCGGGCGAGGGACAGTTGGTCGGTAAAGTCCAGCAGATTATTGTCGCGCTTGTACTCCTGATATTGCTGCACGAGTGGGACGAGTTTCGCCTTATCTTCCATGCGCTTACCGAAGGTTTGGACATTGCCTTTGTGCTTTGAACGAGTCCTGCCCGTGCTTCCAACGCCCGGCTGAGGGTCAGCAATGACGTCTGCGATGTGCTTCCACTCCCGCTGCGCGGTGTGGATGGACACTCCGTGATCGGTCATGTCTGCGCTGAGTTTCAGGATGGCTTCACGAATACTCGACGCCGCATTGTCTGGCAGCTCGCCCGTGTAGGTCTCCAAGAGGTGGTCGACTATCTGCCACGACCGGGCTTCCGTGATTAGGGTTGCGCGCGGTTGTACCCCAATTAAGAGTCCGTGTTCACGCACGATTTCAGCGGCAAAAGAGTTGTACGTTGAGACCGTTGCTCCCCATTCGGCGAGGGGGTCGGGTTCTATGAGTCCCGCTTTTCGCATGAGTGCAAGCTGGCGTTGGATGCGCTCTGCGAAGTTCGAAGTTGCCTTCCGTGTGAATGTTAGGCCGAGGATCGAGTCGGGTGAGTAGCCTTCCCTGTAGATCAAGTAGAGCGCCCTCAGCGACATGACTTCGGTTTTTCCAGACCCTGCACCGGCAACCACCAGGGTTGGTGTTGCGGGAGCGCCAACGACCTTCGCTTGGTCTTTGGATAGAAGGATTTCTTTCTCGCCTGGTTCAAGTTGTTCGTTGAGTTTGTCAACGAATTCTTGCGGTGTCATTTTCATTCGAGAGTCCTCAGTCCTTCATCCATTACCGGACACATTTGTTTCACCGGGCAGTGACTACAGTGACTCCCCGTGATGGGTGGGAAAATGCTTCCTCGGGCAATGCGGGCGGCAGTGGCTATCTGCTTTTCAAGTTCTTGCCGAGTTTCACCAATGTTGATCTTCTTGTTCCTCGTGATGGAAAACTCGCCCTCGGTGAAGAGGTTCGGCTGAATCCAGTTCTCGGGTTTTCCTTGCGACAGTGCCAGCAGTCGTGCTTTATTGATTGCGACATTTTGCGCGTTTAGCGCGAACTGGTAGGCAGCTAACTGCAGGTGCGCTACCGTATCTTCTTTGGTGGGGACGCTACCTGTCTTAATGTCTGTAATGACGACGCCATCCGGGGTTTGCTCAATCCGGTCGAGCCTTCCTGCGATGTTAAAGGTTTCGCCGCCGACGTTGACCTTTTGGAACACGGGATGTTCTATAAGGACGTTTTTTCCACGCCAACTAACGAGGTAGTTAGCCAGTTTTTCAACCTTTTCAACGATTGATTCATATTCGCGTTTCCCAAGAGCTGTATCTCTTGGGAAGAGTTCGTCATCCCACAACTCGTCAAGGCGTTCGAGCATTTCGTCAAGATCTGCTTCTGGGAGTTCTTCGGCAATTTCGTGTACCAAAGTACCGATCGCCGCCTTTTCGTTCCAGGGCTTGTCGCCGCCGTGCCTGGTTAAGAACCAGCGCGCAGGACACTGCACTAGCATCTCGATTTGTGACGGTGAGAGCGTTACAGGCTCGTTCGTTTCCGGTGCCTCGGGGGTCAGCCCACCTACACCATTCCAACTGGCCGGGTTTGCGAGGTGAATGCCCTCATTAGCGAGCACAGCCAGCAACGTTGCGTACCACTCCTGCAAATCCTCATTCTTGGTCTTGCCAAGTGCTTGGCGAAGTCGCGCAACCAAAGAGCGCGTATCGATTCCCGGCTCCACCTGCGTAACCGGAATGTGGATGCCATCTTCAAGCGGCGTTCCCGCCCACTTTGCCAGGTTGTTCAAGACGAATGAGGGCGCCTCATCGTCACTTTGAACAGCGGAAATATGTAACGCTTGGCGGGCCCGCGAGACGGCTGCTGCAAGCAACCGGTATTCCTCCACGAGCGCTGCCTTCCTCATGGTTCTGGCACTTGCCCCATCGTGGGAGAGCGCTTCAAGTTCAATGTTTCCGTTTGCAAGTTCTGTGACTTCGCCAGCCCTGCTTAAGCGATCTCGAAGGGTCAGGTTTGGCCAGTGGCCATCCTGCATTCCCGCAATATAGACAACATCCCAATCCTGGCCGATGGCTTGTGCGACAGTGAGGACCTGTACTCCGTTTGGACGCTGCCCGGTTTCCGCGAGAGTGTCTGTTGGTAGTCGCTCCTCTAAAAGGGCGTGCGCGAACTTTTCAGCCACAACATCGGGTTGGCGCTGTTCCCACACATCAGCAGTTCGAAACAGTGAAACTACTGCGTCTAGTCGTTCATCAAAGACTTCCGAATCAACTCCCGGGCGCAGCGCACGCCGCGCCCATAGTTCCGTTACGTCAGCGAGTTCCCACAGCTGCCAAAGCGCGACCTGGGGCGATTCTGCCCGCAGCTTTCGTCCTAGCTTAATCAGATGAAACGCCTTGATCAGATGTGTAAGTGTCTGGTCGAGCCCGTATTCAGACGCCTTCTGCCTAACTTTGTCAGTCCCGTCTTCTTCGTTAACGATGTCTTCAACAATATTTATTAGAGGCGTTTTTTGCGGGTCCACATGTGCCCGGTAAAAGTCGGTTATGCGGCGAATGTCTGTCATTCGCGCATTGATTAAAGGACTGCGCAGGACTCGGTCCAACAGTTCGTGTTCGCTACCGATGTC
>DUQT01000110.1 GCA_012837655.1 Actinomyces sp.
GAGGGAATGATTGAAGCCTGGATCGCCGATGATCCTGATTCACAGTCCCGCGCCGAGATCGAAGCTCTCCTAACCACCTACCGTGCCGGAGGAGATGACGCCGCCGAGGCCGGCGCTGAGCTCGCCGACCGGTTTGATGGCACCCTAAAGTTCGGAACCGCAGGGTTGCGAGGCCGACTGGGTGCCGGACCGAACCGCATGAACCGCGCAGTTGTGATTCGCGCGGCCGCCGGTTTGGTTGCGTTCCTCCAGGAGAAGGTCGGCAAGGACTTCCACCTGGTAGTCGGCTACGACGCCCGCTACGGGTCCAAGCAGTTTGCGACTGACACCGCCGCAGTCGCCGTCGCTGCCGGAGGTCGCGCATCCCTGTTCGATCAGGCTCTGCCGACGCCGGTCACAGCTTTCGCCCTCAAACATTTGAACGCTGACGCCGCAGTCATGGTGACCGCGTCGCACAACCCGCCAAAAGACAACGGATACAAGGTTTACCTGGGCGGACGTGCCGTCACCGATTACGGTCAGGGCGCACAGATCGTGCCCCCGTTCGACGCACAGATTTTTGCGGCGATTCAAGCGGTTGAATCCGTATCCGGCGTTGAACGCGCCGAATCGGGTTGGGAAATGATTGGCGAGGACGTTCTTGAGGCGTACCTAAACCGAGTGGTTTCTCTAGTCCCCAGCGGAGCTAAGGATCTGAAGATCGTCCTGACCTCCATGCATGGTGTTGGCGGCGAAACCGCCGTTGAGGCACTAAAGCGCGCTGGTTTTGCGGATGTGCACGTGGTGAAGGAACAGCACACACCGGATCCGGACTTCCCGACCGTGACGTTCCCGAACCCGGAGGAACCGGGCGCCCTCGACCTGTCATACGAACTGGCACGCAAGATCGACGCGGACCTGATTTTGGCAAACGACCCGGATGCAGACCGCATGTCGGCAGCTATCCCCGATCCGCGCGGTGAGGGCGGCTGACGCCAAATGTCTGGCGACGAGGTTGGCTCCCTGCTGGGCGAAAAGGTTGCGCGCGAACACGACGGCGACAAAGACGCTGTGCTGGCTAACTCGATCGTGTCATCGCGACTGCTTTCGAAGATCGCGCAGGGACACGGTGTGTCCTACCGCGCCACGCTAACCGGCTTCAAGTGGATTTCGCGCGTCCCCGGCATCGTTTACGGCTACGAGGAAGCCCTGGGCTACTGCGTGGACCCGAACCACGTTCGCGACAAGGACGGCATTTCGGCATGCCTGCAACTGGCCACGATGGCCGCTGAGCGCAAGGCTGAGGGCTCATCCATGGTTGAGGAGCTCGACGACCTGGCACGCCGCCACGGACTGTACGCGACGGCTCCGCTATCGATCCGCGTGTCCGACCTGTCCCTAATTCCGAAGGGCATGGAGAACCTGCGTTCCGGAAGCCTGAAGGAACTGGCAGGATCGCCGCTGGCATCGGTTACGGACCTGTCTGAGGGATCCGAGCAGCTACCGCCTACCGACGGTCTGATCTTCGTGAACGAGCGCAATGACCGCGTCGTTGCGCGCCCGTCTGGCACGGAACCGAAGCTAAAGTGCTACCTGGAAACCATCATCGAAGTTCCAGAAGGCGCTGACATGAACGAAATTCGTGATGAGGCCGACCGCCGCCTCGAAACCATGAAGGAAGACATGCGCAACGCGCTCGGCATCTAGCAGGCGATGATGGCTGACGCGGGCCCGCGCTGGCCGTAGCCTTGGCGGCGTTGGTGGCTGACGCGGGCCCGCATTGGCTACAGACCTTGCTGGCCAGTTGCGCTGGCCACGAGCAGGCTCGTTGCACGCGTGAGCTAGGCGCAAACGCCAACTAGACGCAGACACAGGAAGGGGCCGTACA
>DUQT01000013.1 GCA_012837655.1 Actinomyces sp.
CCGAAAGCGTCTCCCCACCTTTAGTTTTACCGCTACTACGACTTCTGTCCGTAAACAGTTTGATATCTCTCATACAGGGAATCGATGTGTTGCTGTTCGATTGGGATCACGTCGCCAAGTTGTTTCGCGATGTGAACCGTTCGAGCTACTTCCTCAACCATGACGGCGGCCTTGACCGCTGCCTTTGCGTCCTTCCCAATGGTGAACGGGCCGTGGTTTTGCATCAGCACTGCTGGCGACCGGTGGTCGCGAAGGGTTTCAACGATCCCCCGCCCGATCGAGTCATCGCCGATTATGGCGAATGGTCCTACCGGGACGGGGCCTCCAAACTCATCAGCCATCATTGTGAGCACGCACGGGATTTCTTCCCCGCGAGCCGCCCACGCCGTCGCATACGTGGAGTGGGTGTGGACCACTCCCCCTACGTCATCCATGTGTTTGTAAACGTAGGCGTGTGCTGCGGTGTCTGAGGACGGCGCCAAGCTAGCTGGCGTGCCATCATCAATCTTTTGGCCATCTAAGTCACAAACAACCATGTTGTCAGCCTTGAGTTCGTCATATGAAACCCCGGAAGGTTTAATGACAAAGAGGTCGGAGCCCGGAACTCGTTCCGACACGTTGCCAGCGGTCCAGACGACAAGCGCCCATCGGGGAAGCTCAGCGTGAAGCCGGGCCACGTTCTCACGAGTTCGTTGAACGGCCTCTTGAATCTCAACAGAGAGCTCGGATAGTTTGATCGTTTCGCCCTTTCTTATTTCTTTGCCGCGATTTCGCGGGCTTCTTGACGGATCCTCTTCAGGTCGTGCATGACGTCGCTTTCCTTGCCGAACAGGTCGTGCAGGTACTTGTAGTGCTTGTAGAGCTCGTCGTACCTCTTCGCGTTTTCCTCATTCGGCGTGTACGCAGCCTTGACGCGCTTGCCCATGGCTTCAGCAGCTTCCGTCACGGTGTCGTAAACGCCCGCAGCGGTTGCACCAAAGATCGCTGAGCCAAGTGCCGGCGCCTGCGCGGAAACGGCAATCGAAACCGGCAACCTGGTGATGTCGGAGTACATCTGCATCAAGAACTCATTCTTGATCAGACCACCAGCGGCGATGAACTCGTTGATCTCAATGCCATGCTCGACAAAGTTTTCGATGATGACACGAGCACCAAAGGCAGTCGCCTCAAGCAACGCGCGGTACTGGTCTTCCGGCTTCGTAGCCAAAGACTGTCCAACGATCAGGCCCGACAGGTTCGAATCAACCAGGATCGAACGGTTTCCGTTGTGCCAGTCCAGAGCGACCAGACCGTGCTCTCCGACCTCCTGCTTCGCCGCCATTTCGGTCAGCAGTTCGTGACGCGAAATTCCGCGCTTCTTTGCCTCTTCGCAGTATTCCCCGGGGAGGCAGTTTTCCACGAACCAAGCGAAGATGTCACCAACAGCGGTCTGGCCGGCTTCGTATCCCCACAGTCCATCAACGAGGCCGCCATCGACGATCCCGAAGACTCCGGGTACTGAATGGAATTCCTTACCCGAAACAACGTACACGGAGGACGTGCCCATGATCGCTGTCATCTGGCCGACTTCAGTTGCCTGAACTGCAACCGCGGTGACGTGCGCGTCGATGTTACCCGACGCGACAGCGACGTGTGCGGGAAGTCCCAGCAACTCCTGGCCGCGTTCGTTTAGGGTGCCAACGCTCGTGCCTAGAGGCAGAACCTCGGCGGGCATCTTCTCCTTGAACACACCACCGAAGTCGGGGTTCAAGGTGGTTAGGAAGTCCTCGTCGGGGTACTTTCCGTCCTGGTACATCCGCTTGTAGCCGGAGTCTCCAGCTGCGTAGGATTCGCGACCCGTCAGGATCCACGTCAACCAGTCCAGAGCGTTTACGATGCGTTCAGCAGCGTTGTAAACCTCGGGCGCCTTTTCAAGCGTTTCGAGGGCCTTCGGCAACAGCATTTCCGAAGACAGCTCCCCACCGTAGCGCTCAAGCCAATCGACTTTTCGTTCCCTGGCGAGGTCGACAATGCGGTTCGCCTGGTCCTGCGCTCCGTGGTGCTTCCACAGCTTCGCGTAGGCGTGCGGATTGTTCTTGAACTCGTCTTTCTCGCACAGGGGATTTCCATCACCATCAGTGGTGATGACAGTCGCGGAAGTGACGTCAATGCCCACGCCGACGACATCGTTCTTGTCGATCTTGGCATCTTCCACAGCCTGCGGAACGATAGTTGATACAACTTCGAGGTAGTCCGCTGGTACTTGCAACGCAAATTCCGGCGGCAACTGCTGGTTATCACCAGCAGTTAGAGTGTGGTCCATTACGCCGTGTGGGTAGTCCATCACGGCTGATCCAAGCTCGTCACCGTTGCTGGTATCAATAACTACGGCGCGACCAGAAAGTGTCCCAAGGTCAATGCCGATCACGTATTTGGGTGAGTCAGTGGTCATGTGTTCCTCCTTGAACTGATCAGTCCCCTGTGCGACGAAATGCCTAGTTTTCGGGGTGCCTGTGCTGGCCCCAGAAGCCGTCTTCAGCAAATAGCCTATCGACAACTTCATCGAGCATGTTGACATCCGTTAGCACGTCAAGAACCGTGTAGCGCGGGCGAATCTGCTGCGCCTTGATGTGGGTTTCGCGGAAGCGATCCCAGTCAATCTCAATCATTTCGGGGTGGTAGGGCGCTCCAGCCTTGCGGAGCATGTCCCACGCCTCCTGCGCAGAAACCAGCTGCTTCTCGCAACGCTCCTTGATTGCCGGCCAAGCTTCCTTGATCTTCGTTAGGCGTTCGCGTAGCGCGTCACCTTCAAGGTGCTTACCAAGCGTGTGCGTCACTGCGTCCTCGACGATTCGATCGATTTGCATGGAACGTACTCGCGCTTCGACTTCTTCCTTCGTCGGCGTTTCGGCGACGATCTTTTCAATATCAAGATTTTCGAGGTCGAGCTTGAGTGTCTCTTCCCAGATTGCGCACGATGCGACGGTGCCAACTCCGACTTTGAAGCCGTGTGATAGCGGCGGCTCCCAGTCAAGGCCGTGGCCTTCCATCTCCCAGACGTGGGAGAACTGGTGGCCTGCACCGGATGCGGGGCGGGAGGACTGTGCGGCCTGCATTGCGAGGCCGGACATGATGTTGCCCTCACCCAGCTTCGCGATTTCATCGACGTCGCCAGCTGCGATTGCTTCCGGATTGTTCAGCGTGTCGCGTAGCGGCCCCTGGACCAGGCTCCACACGTAGTCATCAATTGGTTCGATGCCGAGTTCGTCGGCCAGGATCCAGTCTGCGCCTGCCGGGATCTTCTCGATCAGGTCGCCGTATCCGGTTGCGGTCAGGCGCTGCGGCGCTTCTGCCATGACGTCCAAGTCAGCGATTAGCGCGGCCGGGGCCGGGCATTCACGCGTGATCTTGAAACCGTCGCGGGCAATGGACGCGCCAAACGATGCGTAGCCGTCAACAGATGCGGCTGTACAGACGTTCATGTATTCGCGTCCAAGCTCACCGCTTGCCAGCTTCGCAATGTCATTGAGCGTGCCGGATGCGATTGAGCAAACTACAACGTCGTCGCCCAGCGGCTTGATGTAGTCGCGCAGGATTTCAACGTTTTCGTAACCCGCATACAGGGTGGGTGTGCCCGGGAAGACGTACGGTTCCGCAACGGCTTCAACGCCGGCTTCCTCGAGCGACTTGACTACTTCGTCACCGCAGGCCGCAAAGGTGTTGCCGTCTGCGACAACCAGAACTTTCTTGTCAGGGAAGACCCTCTTGAAGACCTCACCGGTCTTCTTGACTGCGCCTTTTTCAAACGCGATTTCGCGAGTCTCTGTTGCTGTTTTGAGTGCTGTTTGAATCAGTTCGCTAGACATATAGTTTCTACTCCTTTACGACGTTATTTTTTAGCGGCTTCGTGGTCCACGGACTTGTGGATCAGGTCGCGCATCTGCGGGTACGCATCCATGTACTGCTGTAGGTAGAACTTGTACTCATCGTGGGTGTCCATGTTCGGCTCGATGCGATCCTTTTCGTGGACCATGTTTTCGGCCGCTTCCTGGATGGATGAGTAGTAGCCAGAGCCAACTGCTGCAAGCATGCAGGATCCGAGGACGACTGCGTCGCCCACTTCGGTGAGGACTACAGGTAGTCCGGTTACATCCGCGTGCATCTGCATCCAGTAGCGCGACTTGGTTGCGCCACCAGCTGCAACTAGCTCAGTGGGAACCAGGCCGGCGTCACCCATTGCCTTCAGGGTGTGGGCGGTGCCGAAGCAGACGGCTTCCATGATCGCGTGGTATAGGTGCTCAGGCGTGTGACGCAGTGAGAGGCCCCAAATGATTCCACGTGCCTTCGAGTCCGTGTAGGGCGTGCGGTTGCCCTGGAAGTACTCGTTCACGATCAGGCCCTCAGAGCCTGGCGGAATGTCTGCGCAAGCCTTATCTAGGTACTGGTAGGGGTTCAGGCCGACGCGCTCGGTTGCCTGTACGACGTCGCGAGCAAACCCGTCCTTGAACCACTTCAGAACAGATCCGGATGAAACCAGACCGCCCTCTACTGTGTACTGTCCCTTGATTACACCGTCGGTGTAGCCTCCAAAGAAGCCGGGGCCGTGCAGCGGCTTGTCGGACTGGCCGTTAATAACCTGCGAGGAGCCGGTCGTGACCGCGATGCGGCCGGGAGCGACTACACCCATGCCGATCTGGCCTGCCCAGGCATCCGCGGATCCCTGTGCGACCGGGATTCCCGGTACCAGGCCCAGCTCGGAAGCGGCTGCTGCTGAAAGCGTGCCAATCGGCTCGCCCAGGTCCACAACGCGCTCAGGAACCTTTTCGAAGACGTCACCGCAACCGATGTACTCGTAGAAGTCTACGGGCCAGCCACCGTAGTCGCGGTTGTAGTAGCCACGCATTGCGGCGGAGTTAATGTTCACTGACCATTCGCCGGTCAGCTTGTAGGTTACCCAGTCAGGTGCGTCAACCAGGCGGTAAGCAGCCTTGTACAGTTCCGGCTTGTTTTCGCGTAGCCAGGCTGCCTTGAAGGGGAACCATTCCGCGGTCGCGCCCAGGGTTCCGCCACCGTTGTAGAGGCGTGCCCAGTGGTCGATTTCAGATGCGCGTGCGGCCTGTTCCGTTGCGCGCACGTCCATCCACATGATCGCGTTGCTCAGTTCCTTACCGGACTTGTCCATCGGCACGACCGTCATGGTGGTCGCGTCGTAGGAGATGCCGCCAATCTGGCGCGCCTTAATTCCGGTGTTGTTCAGCACCATTGCGACCGATGCCTTCAGAGCCTCCCACCAGTCGAGGGGCGACTGCTCTGCCCAACCGGGCCGCGGGTGGGTCGTTTTGTACGGAGTGGCAGCAAATCCAAGCGGGCTACCCTTTAGGTCGAATAGGGCGACTCGGCACGACTCGGTGCCGTAGTCGATGCCCATCAGGAAAGGCCCTTCATAAGCTTGCGTTACCATTGTTTTTCCTTTCAGCGTCATCGCCGAATCACGTGGCATGCTTCGTCGCAGCCACTTAAGATGTTGATTCTTGTTTCTTGAGGTTTTTCGAACGCGCATGCGTTCACAGTTTTGAATATTTCAACCCAAAATGGGCATCCATGAGGGCGCAGCTGGGTTACCCACCACGGTGGGATTCCAGCTACCCCTGCGACACGTTGATGTGGCCCTAGTTGTCCTCGGTCCAGCCAAGTTCTTCCCACACCTCAGCGGGCATGAGTCGATCAAGCCTGTCGATTAGATAGGTGGGCTGGTCCTTTTCATCCAGAGCAAGCGCTTCTTCCAAAGTGGAATCACCGGTTAGCGGCATCGCTGAGGGCATGCCCTCCTGGACCGCCATCTGGATGTCCGTCCCCAGACGGTCACCAACCATGATGCAGTGCTTCGGATCCACGTCGAGTCCGACAATTGCGGCCTCGAGCATCGCCGGATTTGGTTTCCCGATGACCATTTCGCACTTGGTTTGGGTGCACGCTTCGATCGCAGCGATGATTGAAGCGCAGTCTGGTTCTCCGCGGCCTCCCGGGAACGGACAGTACCGATCCGGGTTCGTTGCAACGAGGATTGCGCGCTTGTGGAACCAGATTGCATCAAATGCGATCTGTAGCTTTTCGTACGTGAACGTGCGGTCGTAGGACGCCACGACGATGTCGATTTTTTCGGGATCGTCGCTCATCTTGATGCCGGCTTCACGGAACGCGTTGATGAGCGGTTCCTCTGCGATGGGAAACACGACAGCGTCGGGGTGATGCGCCTTCAGCCAGGCGGTCATCGTGACTACAGTGTTAGCGATTTCTGAAATGTCCGTCGGCAGGCCGAGCATTTCCAACTTTTCGACGTACTGCTCAGGGTCCTTGGTTGGATTGTTGGAAAGGTAGCGGATCGGAATGTCGCGACGGCGCAGTTCTTCAATGAACCGTTTCACGCCCGGGAGCAAGTGGTCTCCGAGGTAGATAGTTCCATCCATGTCAAAGATGTATGCATCGTAAAACTCGGTTGGAAACTTCAAGTGAGATTTAGTGTCAGTCATTTTCACCCATTAAATATTGGAGGACGGAGGTGGATACGCACCTTTCCCAGAGGTGGCGTGCCCTCGGTTTTGTTCCAGGTATGGCAATGGGCGCCGGGGACCGATTTAACGATTCCGACCGGCACCCATTGCGGTTGTTCTCAAATGTGTGCTTTACATAAGCATTGCGCCGAGCGCCATAACGATGGTCGTTGACGGCCAGATGGCGAATGCCGGCGGATCAATGTGAGTGTCGCCAGGCGAGTAGCTGGTGCGGTTACCAAGCTCACCGATCGCAGCGGCCATGACACCGAACACGGCGCCCAGGATGAGGGCGAGGATGCCGTTCTCCCAAACCTCGAAGAAGGTAACGCCTGCCAGACCACCGATGATGGTGATGTGGTGGGTAACCGGAATGGTTACGCCGCGCGACAGCAGGATAATGGTTACTGCAGACAGTGCGAAGGGCAACGTCTTGGCATTGGCCATTAGGATTTCTGCGGTTGCTTCATCTACGCCGGTTAGTGCGTGGTAGTAAACCATCATTGACATGCCGGCGCCCAGAAGACCGCCGAGAGCACCAATGGTGATCCACTGGCTCGGCTTTTCTTGCCATGCAATCCAGTGCTTGTTGCCTTCAAGCTTGGAAGCCCATGCAAATGGAGCCGTCTTACCGAATGCGAGGCGGGTGATAATACCCTGGATCACAACGGTCATAGCGACGGTGTCCGTGTGTGTACCGAACCACGGGATCAGTGCAATGAGGTTGTTGATGACGTAGCCGAGCATGCCGAATCCGGCACCGACTAGCAAAACATCAGGCTGACCGAGGCCGGCAAGTGCCGTGTTCAGGTCTCGCCCAGCGCCCGTTTCTTTAAGTTCGCCCTTCCTACTTGCCGCGTAGGCTGCTGCAGCAGCAGCACCGGCAAAGGCAATGTGAGGACCAAATACGGGGCCGAATGCTACGTAGCTGAATCCTACGTCCGAGCCCGTGGCCATTGAGATGCCGAATGCAAGAAGGATGAAGATACCTGTAAAACCAAATGCTAGGTTACCGCCGATAGCGGCGCCGATGAAGCCGCCACCAGCGGCTGCGATAAGCCAGAACAAGTCCATGTTTCCAAGGAATTCCAAGGCTGCGTCTGGAGTCATTTGTCCACCTTATTTGTCTTGAATAGCCTTTCTGGGGCTATTGTTGTATGGGAATTTTCGCGTTTACTCAGCATCGAGCATGCGCGAAAGATGCTGACTTTTCGACCCTACTCAAAAGTCTGTGACTTTTTGCATGAGTCAAGCTCGTTTGAACAAACGTGCAGAGGAGTTAGTTGCAACCCTTGATTTCGTCCGCTTCGCCTTCGGTCTTTCCGGTGTCGTAGGACTCCAGAGCGGCGACCTTCGGGCCGGAGCGCGAGTTCGGGTCAAATTCATAGCCGAGCCATTCCTTGGCAAGGCGGCGTGCCAGCTCCAAGCCGATGACCCTCTGGCCAAACGTTAGGACCTGCGCATTGTTTGATAGAACAAGTCGTTCTACCGAGTAAGAATCGTGTGCGACGGACGCGCGAATGCCGGGAACCTTGTTGGCCGCCATTGCTACACCCATACCGGTGCCACAGACGAACAGACCGCGGTCGGCCTTTCCATCAGCGATCATCCGTGCTGCGTTTACAGCAACGTGGGGGTAGTCAATGTCTTCGCCTTCACCAACGCCAGCGTCGATTACTTCGTCTACACGATCATCAGCTTCGAGATCCTTCTTCAGGACCTCCTTGTAGTCATATCCTGCAATATCTGCAGCAACGACGATTCTCAAGCCCATGCTTCTCCCTCCTCGGAGTTATAAGTTGAGCAAAACGCCTAGGGTTAAATATACCATCTAATTCGGGAGTTTCAACACCTTCTATGTGAATTCTCTTTTTGACCCCACTTTTCACGTGGCTTGCGTCTCAATTATCACAAAAAGCGGCTTCCCTTTGTGGGGGAAGCCACTTTTGTCTCAATAATTAACACAATGTTAGTGAATCATTCACATCACATAAGTGCGCCCATAAAGGCAATTCCACGGACTTCTATCGCGCTAAAGCCTGCCGGCTATGTCGTCTTCCTATGCGTGAAAGCAACGATTCTGCAGCCTTGCAGAACCCCGGCTACTCGCAGGACCTTACCTAGTTCTGGGACCTTAGCTATTTGCGGGACCGTGGTTACTTGCGAGACCTTAGCAAGCCGAAGGTCCCTGGCTACCTATAGGTCCTTGGCTAGGCGGGTAGTACTATTTTCCGACGAGTACTTCGACGTCCATATCTCTTAGTCGCTCAATTTCTTCGGCGGGAGTCATGGAGTCCACAACGACGAGGTCGATCTCAGTCAGTTTTCCAAAGGCGTGCAGTGCGCGACGCCTGAATTTTGTGTGGTCTAGAAGCAGGATGGTCTTTTCTGCTACCTGCATCATTTTTTCTTTGACTGCAGCGACATCACCGTAGGGGTGGAATACCAGATTGTCGCGCACACCCGATGCCGAAATGAGGCAAACATCAGCGTGGATGCCTTCCAGATTCCGGATGGTAAGCGGACCCATTGTGGCTTCCGCCCACGCCTGGTATTCACCACCGAGCAAAAGCAGGGAATGTCGCGAGTTCCCCTGTAGCTCTGATGCGACCAGGAGGGAGTTGGTAACAACCGAAAGCGGAGCCATATTCTTTAGCTCGCGAAGGACCCACACGCTGGAAGTTGAGTCATCTAGTAGCACGGAACTCCCTGGCGCAATCAGTGGGGCGACTGCTCGTGCCATTTCCTCTTTAGATTGTGCACCTTGGGACAGCCTGTACCTGGCGGTAGCTTCGTGGAGTCCGGAAGCTGATGCGACGACCTTTCCTCTGCTGCGGTGGACAACCCCAGCTTTTTCAAGGACTGCAACGTCACGGTAGATCGTCATAATGGAGACGTCACAGAACTTGGCAAGGTCTTCTACAGAGACTTCGCCCGCTTCCATTACGTGCGCGGCAATTTCCTTGCGCCGATCTGACTGATCGATACTATGCCTAGCACCGGGTTGGGTTGGGTTTCCTGATGCTTTCATACTCGTCTCCGAACTAAGAGGATGAACTCTATTTGCCCTGTGTTGCTTCGGTATTCATTTCAGTTTATTAGAATTTTGATTACCTTTTCCAAGAGACGTAGGCAAAATCACGAGATTTTCAACTAATTAGTTCGCATCGCCTTCGATCAGTTCGCGTCGTCTTCATCAGCAGTGGCGATTTCCGCGTCAGAGGTTCCCGGAACCATGTCCTCAGCCTGTAGTAATAGGTCTCCCGCTGGTTCCCAGTAGGTCACTGACTTCAGCGTGGCGCCATCGAACTGAAAGCTCGTCAGGGAAGCCAGCGCGCATTCGCGTTTGCGCGGGTCATGCCACAGCGGGCGACGTTCCGCGAAAGACCTAAGCGTCCAGATGGGTAGCTGGTGGGAAACCATGAGGACTTCCCCGCCCTCATACTTGTGAAGCGCATCGGACACAGCGGCCGTCATCCTTGAAACCAGGTCCGTGTAGGGCTCCGCCCAAGACGGTTTGAACGGGTTGTAATAGCGCTTCCAGTACTTCGGGTGAGCAAGCATCGCCCGATTCTTGTTCACAGCCACGCCCTCGAAAGAATTCCACGCTTCAATAAGCCGCTTATCGGATTCAATCGGCAGGTTGTAGGCACGCGCGGTGGGGGCGGCGGTTTGTTGCGCCCGCAGAAGAGGGGACGCGACCACTCCGGTGATTTGATGATCAGATTCCACGAGGACGTCCGCTACGCGCTGGGCCATTCTTTTCCCCAGGGGCGTAAGGCCAAATCCTGGCTGGCGGCCGTACAAAATCGCGTCGGGATTGTCCACTTCACCGTGGCGCATAACGTGGATTGTGGTTTGCAAGGCGTCGCCTTTCTGCGAATCGGTGTCTAATACAGAAAAGGCCCCGTACCGGGGCATTTTCCTATTGCGAAATTACTTCTTGTTACGACGCTGGTGGCGAGTCTTGCGAAGCAACTTGCGGTGCTTCTTCTTGGACATGCGCTTGCGACGCTTCTTTACTACGGAGCCCATTTTGGCCCTCCTAATGTGTTACCTTACTTTTCTCCCAAACAAAGGGAATTTACAAAGATTTCAGGCACGTTGTCAAAAAATCAACGTGGAATCAGCGTCCGGCCGTACCCGTTTCTTCCCCATCCCAGTCCGAAAGACCCGCTTCTATGAGGGCGGTGACTGCGCTTTGGGGAACACGGAAAGACTTCCCCACACGCATGGCTGGAAGCTCTCCAGCATGAATCATGCGGTAGACCGTCATTTTAGAAACGCGCATGAGGTCAGCGACTTCCGCAACCGTCACAAACTGCGGCTTATCCTGCAGCGCCATTTACGATCCATTTCTGTAGGGATGAAAACTGAAGCTTCCGCTTCAAAATACCGTGCTCAAGGGTCATCTTAGTTGATGTTTACGCTGTTCGGGTAGTTCTTGCATCACTTATCCAACATTTTGAACAGTTTCGATGTTTTCCTCGTGATCGAGGTCGTTTGTGTGCGCGGGGTTGGGTTCACGCAATGATGCGAGGGTGAGGTTCGCGCGGTGATGCGCGCGGTTTCGCCCAGGCAATCATGCGCGGTCAAGTTTGCGCGTTTGCTTGCAATCGGGTTCAAGCGTTTCTGGAGGCTGAGGTTTGTGCGGCTCAGTGTGTTAGCGCGATACAGTGTCCATATGGTCACCAAACGAGGGATCGCCCTCGGAAATGATCTTTCGATTCATTTTTGATTCGGTTCGAAACGTTTCTTGCATGCTGGGAGGGGGCGGGGCGTGAAAGGTTGGTTCACGCGCGCTAACCGCGGGTCTTACCGTCCGGCGTCGGCACCGCCGCCGATGCATGTTGACCCGACGGTGCACTCCCCCACTGGAAAGCCCGCAATTTCGGTTGATCCCACGATTGTGGAAAGAGTTCAAACTCGGATTGACCATATTGCTCGCAACTATCCGGCCCGTTTGGCGCTGGCTGTTTTCGCCTCGATCATCGCGGTTGTGACAGCGCTGTTGAGTCTGCCTTTTGCGACTCAGTCGGGGCAACGCGCTCCGCTTGCTGACGCGCTGTTCAATGCAACATCGGCGGTATCGGTGACCGGTTTGGCTTCTGTGGACACGGCGAACTACTGGTCACTGTTTGGGCAGATTGTTCTAGCGATCGGGATTTCTATTGGCGGCCTTGGCGTCATGACGATGGCGTCGATCCTGGGTTTGGCCGTGTCGCGCCACATCGGACTAACGCAGCGAATGCTTGCTGCAACTGAAACTAAAACAGCGCAGTTAGGCCAAGTCGGCTCACTTCTGCGAATGGTCATCATCACTGCGTTGACTGCAGATTTGGCACTGTTTGTGGTTCTGCTGCCACGATTCTTAACGCTTGACTACAAGTTTGGCGAGTCGGTGTGGTACGCGCTTTTCACGTCGATTTCGATCTTTAACAATGCCGGGTTCATCGTGCTTCCAGAAGGCCTGGGACCGCATGTGTCGGATGCGTGGATGGTTACCCCAATCATCGTGGGCACCGCGGTGGGAGCCCTAGGGTTCCCCGTCATGATGGATCTCAATAGGAATTGGCGGACCCCACGAAGGCTCACCCTGCACTCGAAGCTAACTTTGACTACCTACATTTCTTTAGCGTTCGTAGGCACTCTTTTGGTCGGGGCGTCGGAGTGGACCAACCCCAACTCTTTGGGTGAGCTTTCCGTGACGGATCGAATCCTGCACTCGTTGCTCGCGGGTGTGAACGCCAGGTCTTCGGGAATATCCGTGCTCGATGAAGGACAGATGAATCAAGGAACATGGTTCATCCAGGACGTCCTCATGTTCATTGGAGGCGGATCGGCATCCACAGCGGGCGGTATTAAGGTAACGACGATTGCGGTTTTGACTCTGGCAGTTTTAGCGGAGGCGCGCGGTGACCGCGACATTGAGGCGTTTGGCCGGCGAATCCCAACTCCTACGGTGCGGCTCGCTGTTGCTGTCACGATGATTGGTGCGACTCTGGTTGGAGTCTCGACGCTGATTCTTTTGTCAACGACGTCGTATTCGCTGGATCAGGTGTTATTTGAATCGATATCGGCGTTTGGCACGTGCGGGCTTTCAACGGGAATTACAGGTGATCTGCCAGATTCCGGGAAGTACACGCTGTCTGCACTCATGTATTTGGGTCGCACGGGAACGATGACGATCGCGGCTGCGCTGGCTTTGCGTGAACGTCGCCGCGTTATCCGCATGCCGGAGGAGCGTCCGATTATTGGCTAGTCGGGCACGCGGCTCGTCACGCATTGTTTATTGCGTGTGCGAAACTAGGAACATTAGGACTGTACTAGGCGATTAGGACAGTCCTTTGATGGAAAGGCTTTGGTAAGGAGGACTCGTGGCTGAGTCGGATTGGCAACAATCAAGCGGCACCCTGGTGATTGGCTTGGGGCGGTTCGGATCCGCGGTTGCGGCTACGCTAGACCGGTTGGGACGCGAAATCCTCGCGGTCGAAAGCGATCCGCGGGAAGTTCAGCAGTTTTCCGGTCGTATTCCACTTGTCGAGGCCGATGCTGCGAACGTGGAGGCCCTAGAGCAACTCGGTGCCCGTGATTTCTCGTCAGCAGTAGTTGGCGTGGGGTCTTCCCTGGAGGCGTCGGTTCTTATCACTGCGAACCTGGTTGATATCGAGATGCCGTCTATCTGGGCGAAGGCTACTTCGCGCGAGCATGGCCGCATTCTGCGTCGCATTGGGGCTCACCACGTTGTTTACCCGGAGTTCGACGCCGGCCAACGAACCGCGCACCTGGTTGGTGGCCGCATGCTTGACTACATCGAGATGGACAAGCAGGGCTTCGCAATCATGAAGATGCGCCCGCCTAAAGAGGTGCAGGGCTTCACTCTTGCCGAGTCTGATATTCGCGCCAAGTACGGCGTCAACGTCCTGGGTATCCTGCAACCTGGCCGCGGATTTGAGTACGCCGCCGCCGACACTCGGATTGACCGTGAGGACATCATTATCGTGTCTGGCGACGGCGCTTTGCTGGAGTACTTCGCGAACCGGCCGTAAGCGACTAAAAGGTTTGGCGAGCCGTCTTCAGTTCGCTTACAAAGCCGTGCGAGGCGCCCTCGAAAATCGAAGGAAATCGGTACGGTAAACTTTCGCGACGCCCGAAGGCGCTACTTGTCTTCCTGCTCCTTCTTGCGCGCTTTCTTGGCGGCTTTGCGGGCGCGAACCTTCTCTTTTTCAAGCGGGCCAGCGATGTCTTCGGCGTAGATGTACTTGCTGCGGTCTAGGCGCTCGTAGTAGTCTTCGTCGATCTGGGGACGTTCAGGAACTTCCACTTCGTCGGGTTCGATTCGCTTCCAGGGAATGCGCTTCAAAATGTCGTTGATGACGTTGATTCGGGAGCGCTTCTTGTCCTCTGATTCCACGGTGATCCAGTGCGCCCACGGCGTATCAGTCGCGGCGAACATGGCGTCCTTGGCCTTGGAATAGTCCTCCCAGCGGGTAATCGACTCCACGTCGATGGGTGAAAGCTTCCACCTGCGCATCGGGTCGGATGAGCGGGACTTGAATCGCGCTTCCTGTTCTTCTGCGGATACGGAGAACCAGTACTTCAAAACGCGGATGCCGTCGTCTACGAGCATGCGTTCAAACTCGGGGGCCTGCCGTAGGAACCTGTGGTATTGCTCCGTCGTGCAGTACCCCATGACGCGCTCCACGCCCGCACGGTTGTACCAGGAGCGGTCAAAAATAACGATCTCCCCCGCTGCCGGAAGGTGCTCAATGTAGCGCTGGAAATACCACTGAGTCTGTTCCCGATCTGTCGGCTTCGGCAAAGCCACAACGCGCGCGTGCCGCGGATTCAGATACTGCGTGACGCGCTTGATAGCCGATCCCTTGCCGCGGCGTCTCGACCTTCAAAGAGGATGCAGATGCGCTCACCGCTAGCGATTACCCACTGTTGCATTTCGACCAGGTCGGCCTGCAGGCGAGCCAGCTCTTTTCGGTATGCTTTCGAATCTAGTTTCGGAGGATTGCCTTGCTTCATGACATTATCAGTTTCAGACATGTTGCCAACTTATCCACTTCTTAGACATTTCTTTGTAACTTGCGAATATTGGTCGCCTGTTAGCGGATTTTCGAGGGCGGGGCAAAGCTGTGTCCGTGGTGACTGCTAGTCTTTTTATTAGTGAAAGATCAGCCAGGAATCTGCGGGTTTAGGAGGTTTGGTGGCAAAGAAACCGACGTTGCAGTACGAGTGCTCGGAGTGCGGCTGGACTACATCCAAGTGGATTGGCCAGTGCCGTCAGTGCTCGGCGTGGGGAACGCTTGAGGAGAAGACGCCGGTGGTGGCTTCACCGAGCAGGTCTGCGGTTTCCCAGCCTCTGACGCCGAGGTCGGAGGCCGCGCCTATTTCACAGGTTTCTGCCGATGTGGCTAGGTACCGCTCAACCGGCGTCTCGGAGCTCGACCGCGTCCTTGGCGGCGGCATTGTTCCCGGCGCAGTCGTACTCCTTGCCGGCGAACCTGGGGTTGGTAAATCAACGCTCCTGCTTGATGTGGCAGCCAAGTCGGCGCAGGACTCCAAAGAGCACGGAATGGGACCGGTCCTCTATATTTCTGCAGAAGAATCGGCCTCGCAGATTAGACTGCGCGCCGAGAGAATCGGCGCGCTTCACGACGAGCTGTTACTAGCTGCAGAATCTAACCTTGAGACCATCCTGGGTCACGTCGAATCACAACGCCCTTCACTGCTAATAGTCGACTCGGTGCAAACTATCTTCAGCCACGATGTTGATGGATCTGCTGGCGGAGTAGCGCAGGTTCGAGCTGTGGCGGCGCGGCTAATCCACGTGGCTAAGGAGCTCAATCTTCCAGTCATCCTCGTCGGTCACGTCACGAAAGACGGTGGGATTGCTGGGCCTCGAATCCTGGAGCACCTGGTAGACGTCGTGTGCCAGTTTGAAGGGGACCGACATGCGCGACTTCGCCTGCTACGAGCTGTTAAGAATCGCTACGGCCCAACTGATGAAGTCGGCTGCTTCGACCTGCGTGACTCGGGCATCATTGGCCTACCGGATCCATCCGGGCTGTTCCTGTCCCAAACTGGTTCAGATACTCCCGGAACCTGCATTACTGTGACACTGGAGGGACGCCGACCGATACCAACTGAAGTCCAGTCACTGGTTACGCACACAAATGCTGGTAGCCCGCGCAGAACGACCTCGGGAATCGACCACTCCCGCGTATCTATGATGCTGGCAGTTTGTCAGGCGCGACTTGGTGTCGATACTTCATCTTCGGATGTTTACGTGTCCACGGTTGGAGGCGCGAAAACGTCTGAGCCGGCCGCTGATTTGGCTGCGGCACTCGCAATAATTTCCGCGGCCTGGAACCGCGCGATGGTTAAGGGCACGATTGCCGTGGGCGAAGTGGGATTAACAGGTGAGATTAGGGCAACTTCTGGCGTGCAACGACGCCTAAGTGAAGCTGCCCGGCTAGGATTTAAGAAGGCGATCGTTCCTTCCACTGGAAGTGATGATTTGCGTGCTGTGGAAGGTCTAACTATCTACCCTGTTTCAGACTTGACAACAGCCGTCAGGGTGGGACTAGAGAAACCTTCCTCGTGATAAAAATGAAGGCAGAGGATAGAACGAAGAGGTTATGACGACTCCAGAAGCTGAAACCATGCGCAGAGCATTGAAGGCTCTGGCTCCCGGCACCCAGCTACGCGAGGGCCTGGAACGTATTCAGCATGGCCACACAGGCGCGTTGATCGTCCTCGGATATTCGAAAGAAGTGGAAGCACTTTGTTCCGGTGGTTTCGAACTTGACGTGGAGTTCTCTGGTGCGCGATTGAGGGAACTCGCGAAAATGGACGGCGCCGTGATCGTCTCATCCGACCTGAAACGGATTCGCCGCGCAAACGTTCAACTGATCCCCAACGCCGCGATCACGACAACGGAATCCGGAATGCGCCACCGCACGGCTGAACGCATGGCTCAACAAACCGGCGTTCCCGTGATTTCCCTGTCCGCTTCGATGCGTCTAATCACTGTTTACGTAGGGAAACTGCGCAGAACTTTGATTGAGGTTGAAACCCTGCTGTCTCGCGCAAACCTGGCGCTGGACACGCTGGATCGGTACTCGCAGAGGTTGGACGAGGACCTCACGACCCTCACGATTTTGGAGCAGCGCGAAACCGTAACAGTGCGTGACGTTGCGACGACACTTCAACGTATGGAGATGATTCGCCGCATTCACGCTGAGATTTCCGGTTACCTAGAAGAACTAGGAACTGAGGGGCGTCTGCTTGAGCTTCAGCTGGATGATCTGGTTCGCGGGGCCGCCTCAGAGCGAACCCTGGTGATCCGCGACTATATCCGCCAGCCCGAGCGCCTCCCCGCAGCTGAGTTGGCACTGTCTGAACTGGACGGTGAAGCGCTTGTTGACCTTGGTCGTATTTCGGCCACGATCGGGCAGCCGGTGGTAGATACTTCGGACCTGGATCGAATGGTGGAACCGCGAGGAATTCGTTCGCTCACGATGGTTCCGCGCCTCCCCTGGTCAATCATTGAGGCGCTCACTGAACGCTGGCAGACGCTTACTAAACTTCGCGAAGCCAGCGCTGAAGAACTTCAAACCATTGAAGGCATCGGCCCCTACCGGGCCAGCCTAATCAGCGAGTCGCTACAGCGACAGTACGCTGCGGCCTCCCCCGAATCCGTCGGGTGGTAGCGATCACGCTCGCACGCGCTAAGTTAAACCCGGCTCGTGCAAGCCATGCACGCTCGCTGGTAACTCGCCTACTACTCCGTTGCTACGTCCTGCAACTGAACGGTAATTTCGCCCTTGTCCTCGTCTAAGAACTTGATCTTCATGACGTAGGTTCCCGCGGCCGCCACATCGCCAGGATTGCAGTCCTGGTAATCGTTACCGTCCCACGAAACCGTCGTGTTCCAGCTTCTACCCGACCCAATCAAAAGCGGTTTCGTGTCCTCCGGGTCCCCGCACGCAGTCGTATCAACCAGCTGATACGTACCGGACGTAACAACAAGCCCCACAGAGCTTGCAGACCCATCAGTCAAGCACGGCTCAGAACCCTTGTTAGTAACAGTGATCTGCGTGTTCCAGCCGGATCCCACACTTGCCGTAGTGGAATGGTCACCGATCTTGAAGTCAAGATTTTCCGGTGAGCACTCCGCAATCGGAGCCGCAACTTCACGTTCCTGCACAGAATCAAGGATCGCCTGGCGCTCCTCCAAACTGCGCGTCGCGGACGAAAACAACATGTACCCGGCCACGCCGATCAACGCGATAACCAGCACCACAACCACCGCGATTGGGATCGTGCGATTGCGTCCCCCACCGGCAGAACCACTCTGACGGACCTTCTTCTTACTTTTCGAGGGCGCGGCTTGACTCTCGCGACCGCTGCGGCCAGCACTCGAACTCGCATCTTGACGTGCTGAACCCGAACGCCCAGCTTGCCGTCCTGCTCCTGAACGCCCAGCATTCGGCCGTCCAGTTTGACGTCCTGCCTGGCGTCCAGTCGTTGAGCGTTGCGAACTCTGCCGGCCAGTTCCTGCCCGCCCGGAACTTGGTGCCCCGGCTCGTTCAGATCCGCCTCGCCGTGCGGAGGCCCGTCCCGATCCACTCGTTGCCGAACCTTGTACGCCAGATCTACCGGCCCCGGCTCGACCGGAACCGGAGGCTCCGTTTCGTCCAGATGCGGACCGTCCGGTGGCACGCCCTCCTGAACGCCTAGAATTATTGGAACCGGGACGGGAGCGTCGACGATCGTCACTATTCACCGGTTACCCCGCTTTCTGTTCCAAACCGCTTGAGGGCGGCTGTTCGTCATCGTCATCCAGTTGGCACCAGCGTTCCACGATGATCGCGACAATCAGTAGGATGATGGCTCCCGCACCTGACAGCACGGCGCCCAGCATGGATGCGCGCACGTAATCGGCGTGCATATAGCGCGTCATCGAGATCAGTGCACCAACAAAAAATCCGATCGTTGCCGCTGAAACCCACGCGGAAGAATACGCAAACATTGCCACATTCATCGCGCCCGTCGCAGTCATGCTGGTGTCTTCCTTTTCCTTGAACGCGACAACTTTGCGGCCAAAATAAAACAGCGTGGCGGCGACCAGAACAAAGATAAGACCGGTAAACGGCGTGAACATGATCGTCGGAAATACCAGCAGCAGCACCACGCCCACAGCCGCAAATATCGTCGCCGGTATCAACAACCTGGGAAGGCTGAGGGGCTTCACGACTCGATCTCGCCTTCCTCTTCACCTGGTTTAACGACCGGGATCGCGCCGGTTACTGTGGGGCGCATGATTGTGCGGCGCGAAATCCGCGTTGGCGGTTCAGTGATTGGGATTAGCCCCGTTGCAAAGTCGTCTGCTAATCCGCTTTCCATTCGTGGACGAGGGCGGTGCTTGGCCCTCCTCTGGATGGGGCGCTTAGGTTCGATTGGGAACAGTTCGTCAGCGTCGTCAACAATGCGTTGCGCCTTCCTGCGATGCCAATTCGGGAGGGCGCGCTTGGCTTGCGGTTCGGTGCCCGCCAGGTGCCGTGGCTCAGATTCGCCTATCTGATGAGCCTGGGTTTGCGCTTTTGCTTCGATCCCGTCGGTGGCATGACGTGGGCGGCGAACGTCAGATCGGGAAGCGGAAGGGCTTCCCGCGGACGCGGATTCATGGCTACTTTGACTCAGTGTTCCGTTGTATCCGCGGTCTGCGGAAGCAGTAACGGAGGCACGCGCGTGTTCACTGGGCACTGGCGTGCTGTGGAGGACACTTTCACTGGGTTGGATTAGGCCTACATGGACTTCTTCCTCACCCGGATAGATGCCCTGCGCGGCCTGCTCAACCCAGAAGTCCGCGACGTGTTCGATTTCCTGGTCCCGTACCTGCTCCACCAGCACATCAACGCGTCCATGCCGGCCAACAGTCGCGTTTTGATCCACCTGTAGCCAGGGCTCTAGGACAAACGCACGTTCGTGAGCCCGCGGATGCGGCAGGATAAGTTTCGGATCATCACTGCGGATGCCCTCATATGTGATGATGTCCAGATCCAGCGTGCGCGGGCCCCAGTGTTCGGTGCGAACGCGACCGTGGTCGGCCTCGATCTGCTGAATAACCGCAAAAAGTCCAAGTGGGCTAAGTGACGTACGAACTTCCGCGACCGCGTTGTAGTAATCGTTTTGCGGATCTTGCTCTTCCCCTAGAACGGGGGCGGTGCGGAACAGTGCGGAAACTCCGGTAATGGAAACGCCGGGCGCATTATCCAAGTCAATCACGGCCTGGCCCAGGGTTTGCCACGGTGTTCCCAGGTTCGCACCAAATGCAATGATTGCGCGCACCTCATCGCGTGGCGGCTTCGTGAGGTCGTCATCTTCTACTGGGATCGCTTTTTCATCAAGGGGGCGGCCCGTGCCCGCTACCGACGCTGTTGGACGCTCCTCGCCCTTACTGCGATTCTCGTCAAGTTCTTCTCGACTACGACGAATGGTCATAGACACGTCTTTGAACTCGTAGTCGATGGGCGCATCAGGTTTGTGCACTTCAACTTCGACAATCTGGACGGGCTCGTACTTGAGCACAGCTTCGGCGACTCTTTGGGCCAGGGTCTCAATAAGGTAGACCGGCGGCCCTGCAAGTATGGCGTTGACGTCAGCTGCGACCTCGGAATAATCAACGGTTCGCGAAAGGTCATCATCGGTTGCGGCGCTACGCGTGTCAACATGCATGATTACGTCTACGCGGAAGGGTTGCCCGTCGCGTCGTTCGGACGGGTAAACGCCATGTTTGCCGGTGGCGGTGAGGCCCAAAATCTTGATTACGTCTAAGTCACTGGTATTAAGCAGTTTCATTGATGGGCCTCCCTTCGAAATCCTATTGTTCCATCGTTGCACGAAGCCAACGCGTTCCAGCGCGTATTGCCGCGGCGTTTCCTTTTGCCTCATGGACTCGCACGGCCCACGCACCCTGCGCTGCTACCAGGGTAGTGATTGCCGCAGTTAGGTCGTCAACTGAAATTGTATCGTCAGCTATTGCCTGCACAAACCGCTTCCGCGAATGCCCAATCAAGACTGGGTACGGGCAGCGTTCCAAAAGTTCAGAAGTGTGGGCAAGGATTTCCCAAGACGCCTCAACGGTCTTTGCAAACCCCAGGCCGGGGTCGACGATGATCCGCTCGGGCTTCACGCCGGCTGCAATCACCCGGTCGACCTGTTTGGAAACCTCGTTCAAAACGACGTCTATCGAACCCTTTTCCAGGATCTTCTCATCGGCCGCACCGGGGAATCCGCGCCAGTGCTGAATCACGCACACAGCGTCCGTTTCCGCCATCACCGAAGCCATATCGGGATCCCAGCAGGCGCCGGACACGTCGTTGATTATGTGTGCTCCCGCTTCACAAACCGCTCGTGCTGTCTCGGAGTTGATGGTATCCACAGAAACCACCACACCCCTTGCGACGAGCGTAGAAACGACCTCTAAAATCCGGCCAAGTTCTTCCGCGGGATCGATACGCACGGATCCGGGACGCGTTGATTCGCCCCCAATATCGATAATGTCCGCGCCCTGATCCACGAGGTCGAGTGCGTGCTCGACGGCTTCATTGACACCGAACCACCTGCCACCGTCCGAAAAAGAGTCCGGGGTGACATTCACGATCCCCATCATCAGCGTGCGATTGCTGGGGAGGGGATGCTGCAGTTCGGTTGCGAAGCTCGGCGCGGGGAAACGCATTTAGTTGCGGCCTCCCATGACCAAGGTCATCATTTCTTGGCGCGTTGCTGGGCTGTTCATGACGCCGCGCAGCGCGGATGTGACCGTTGAGGCACCCGGCTTGCGGATACCACGCATGGTCATACACATGTGCTCGGCCTCGATAATCACGCATGCGCCCTGTGGATTCAATTTTTGTACGAGGGCGTCTGCGATCTGCGAGGTCAGTCGCTCCTGCACCTGCGGGCGACGGGCGTAACCTTCGACCACGCGCGCGAGTTTCGACAGTCCGGTAACGGTGTTGTTCTTCGGAATGTAGGCGACGTGTGCCTTGCCGTAGAAGGGAAGCAGGTGGTGTTCGCACACGGAGTGGAACTCAATGTCGCGGACCAAAACCATTTCCTCGTGATCCACGTGGAAGTGCTTTTCCAGGTGCACGGATGGGTCCTCGTGCAGGCCGGAGGTCATTTCCGCCCAGGCGCGCGCCATGCGGGCTGGGGTTTCCTTCAGGCCCTCACGGTCGGGGTCCTCTCCAAAGGCGGTTAGGAGGTCGCGAACAGCTCGTTCAACACCAGCTGCGTCGTAGTTATTCATGGCTTCTTTCATTGGTCTTTTCTATTCCTGGTCTTCGGCCACGTTTTGCGAGGCCTCGCCAGTCTGGATCGGAGCGGGTTGCTCCGGAGTCTTGGGTTCTTCTGAATTGTCATCAAGCCCGACCGGGTTGCCCCACTTGGTTCCGGGAACTGCGGCGTCGGACTGGTAGTTCCAGACCGGACGCTCGTCCTGCTTAATGACGTCTTTGAAGATTTCGTCAAGTTCGGATTCGTTCAGGGTTTCCTCATCCAGCAGTCGCTGTGCAAGCGTGTCCAAGACTGCGCGGTTGCGGGTCAAGATCTCCCAGGCCTCACGCATTGCGGCGTCAAGCAGGTTGCGGATTTCCTCATCAATTAGCGCGGTCACGGCGTCAGAGTTTTCTTGGGCCGGCTTCCCCATCTCGCGCCCAACGAAGGGCTCAGTATCGGAGGAGCCAAGCTTCATTAGGCCCAGGCGATCCGACATGCCGTAGTCAGTGATCATCGCCCTCGCGGTCGAAGTCGCCTTTTCAATATCATTTGCCGCGCCGGTCGACGGGTCGCGGAAAATGAGCTCTTCAGCCACGCGCCCACCGAGCGCGTAAACCAGATCATCAAGCAACTGATTGCGGGTCTTTGAGTAGCGATCCTCCGTCGGCATGACCATCGTGTAGCCCAAGGCTCGCCCTCGAGGAAGAATCGTCACCTTCGTAACTGGCGCCGTGTAGCGAAGGGCCGCGGCGCAAAGGGCGTGACCGCCCTCGTGGTAAGCGGTGACCGCCTTGTCGTGATCGTTCATCACGCGGGTGCGCTTTTGCGGGCCGGCAATGACGCGGTCGATCGCTTCGTCCAGCGCGCGATTATCAATCAGGTCCGCGTTGGAACGCGCGGTTAGCAGGGCGGCCTCGTTAAGAACATTTGCGAGGTCGGCGCCGGTGAATCCCGGGGTGCGCTTCGCGATCTGGTACAGGTCAACATCTGATGTGAGCGGCTTTCCGCGAGCGTGCACCTTCAAGATCTCGAAGCGGCCGCGCATGTCGGGGGCTTCAACTGCGATTTGGCGGTCGAAACGGCCCGGGCGTAGTAGCGCCGGGTCCAGGATGTCGGGGCGGTTTGTAGCCGCGATCATGAGGACGTTCGTGCGATCGTCGAAGCCGTCCATTTCGACGAGCATCTGGTTTAGGGTTTGTTCGCGCTCATCGGAGCCGCCGCCGATGCCGGAGCCGCGGTGACGACCCACGGCGTCGATCTCATCCACGAAGATGATTGCGGGCGCGGCTTTCTTGGCCCTATCGAACAGGTCGCGAACGCGCGATGCGCCAACGCCCACGTAAAGTTCCATGAACTCCGAGCCGGACATCGAGAAGAACGGGACGTTTGCTTCGCCTGCAACTGCCTTTGCAAGCAGGGTTTTACCCGTTCCCGGAGGGCCATATAGGAGGACGCCGCGCGGAACCTTAGCTCCCACAGCGGTGAACTTTTCGGGCTGGGCTAGGAACTCGCGGATTTCTTGGAGTTCCTCCACGGCCTCGTCTTCACCGGCAACGTCCGCGAACGTGACCTCTGGGTTTTCGCGGTTGAACTCCTTGGCCTTTGACTGCCCGAAAGCACCCATCATCCGGCCGCCCGACGCTTTGGTCGTGAGCCAGTAGAAACCGGCAAGCAGCAGCAGGATGGGGATCATCAACTGCAGTAGTGATCCGATTAGGGAAGGCTGCGGGTTTAGAACGTTGTAGCCGCGCTTAGGTTCGTTCTTTTCCACCATTTTCATCAAAGACTCGCCCTGATCGGATGAGTAGATGAACGAAACCTTTGTTCCGTAATTCCTTTCCTGATCCCCCTTGAAGGCAGGCTTGTGGATGAAGTCTTTGGAAAGCTCAAGGTCGACGCGCTGAGCGGGATCATTCACGACAATCTGTTCGACAGTGTCACCACGAAGCAGTTCCATGCCCTCAGACGTTTCAATCTGGGAGGGTTGGAAGAGCCTCCACACGGTCCATGCAAGCGCAAGGACGATGATGACGGGCAGAACAATGGCGACCCAGTTGTTCTTACCCTTCTTCTTCGACTTCGGATCGTTCTTATGGTCCGGATGCTTCACGCGAAGACCCTTTCAGAATGCTCGAGTTTGAATTGTCTAATTGTAGACGTGGGGGGCCAGAGTCCCAACAAAGGGCAGGTTGCGGTACTTTTCGGCGTAATCCAAACCGTAACCGATTACGAACTCATTCGGAATATCAAATCCGACATACTTTACGTCAACCTCTACCTTCGCGGCTTCGGGCTTGCGAAGTAGCGTAGCAATCTCCACGGACTCCGGACCACGCGAAGCGAGGTTTGTCTTAAGCCACGATAACGTCAGTCCCGAATCGATGATGTCTTCCACGATCAGGACGTGCTTGCCTGTCAGGTCCGAGTCGAGGTCTTTCAGAATCCGCACGACACCGGAAGACTTCGTGCCAGACCCGTATGAGGACACGGCCATCCAGTCCATTTCCAGTGGCGTTGAGATTGCGCGGGCAAGATCTGCCATAACCATGACGGCACCGCGTAGGACGCCAACGAGCAGGAGTTCCTTGCCCTCATAATCCTTATCGATTTGCGCTGCCATCTCGCGAAGACGAGTATCGATTTCTTCCTTTGTGATGAGGACCTTTTCTAGGTCATCGCCCATGTCGGACGCTTCCATATCCATCTCCTATTTCCCAGTTTTTGGCGTGTTTCCAGTGTTCCACAATTCAGCTTCGTTTGAGTATTCGGATACGTCGTTTAACAGTTCCGTCCACCACAGTCTTCTCCCGCCACGCGCGCACACCGCCAGGAAGGTGGATTGGCCCGCCCCCGCGATAATCCGTGACAAGTCGGTCAAGTTCGTTCACATGGCTCGCTTCTAATGCTCCCGATCCGACCGAAATCGCGGCGTCCATCAAAATCCGCGTGCGAATCGCAGCGGGTAGCGTTGCCAATTCTTCAACCACGAGGGCGGTGCTGGCACCCTCGTGTGAATCCAGCTGCCGCTCAAGCCGAGGCTCGTCAGACTGCTGTCCAGGCATATGGTTTGCCACTAATTGCTCACGCCTAGGCGTTTCGGACTGTTGTCCACGAATGCGCTCCGCCACTAATTGCTCACGTTGACGCGTTTCGGACTGCTGCTCCGGAATGTGTTGCGCGGCTATTTGTTCCAGCGCGGTTGCGTCCTGATCCAGCAGTTCGGCGGAACGAGCAAGCAGTGGAACCACGTCCCGGCCCAAGGCCTGTGAGAGTTCCGGAATAACCCGATGCCGAACAGCAACCCGGGGAAGGGGTTTGCCCGCCCTGGTGGTCCACCCACCGTCGATTTTGTTCGACGGATCCTCGACCGCGGTCAGCTTGAGTTCCTCACACATTCCCTCAGTGTCAAAGCGTCTTACAGAAAGTAAGGGCCGCACCCACACGTGCGAGTCCTCAACATACTCACGCATTCCCGAAAGCGACCTTGTTCCAGATCCCCTACCCAATCCCAGCAGTACAGTCTCCGCCTGGTCATCCATGGTGTGGCCAAGCAGGATCGCTCCGCCCGGCGCAGTGTTTTCGCGTAGCGCCTCATAGCGGGCTTCCCGAGCCGCGGCCTCCAAACCTCCACTTTGGGAAACTTCAACTCGCTGCACCTGGTTCACGATCCCCCACTCATCTAGTAGGGCGGAGGTTTGCGCGGCCTCGCGGGCAGACTCCGCCCGCATCCCGTGGTCAACAATGACTGCATTTAGCGGAACCGATTTGCGGGAAGCCAAGTCAGCCGCCGCAAACACCAGCGCTAACGAATCCGGACCGCCCGAGCACGCCACTGTCCACGGCCGTTCAAAAAGCCCATACCTTTCCGCGGCGTGGCGCAGCGCCAGTGTTACCGCGCGCGTATGCCGTGGTGGAGTGGAGCCAATTAGGTCGGAAACCAGGTGCTTATCAGTTGTCATTACACGGTTCTCAAATCAAAGCCGCGTCAAATCCATCGCGAACTCTTCAACCGCGTGGCGGGTGAAAAATGCGCCCTCTTTCATCCCACCTGACTGCACGTGGAAGATGAGTACGCGCCCCTTTTCGGTTGTGGCGTAGCCGGCCAGCGAGGAGACCTCGTCAAGTGACCCCGTCTTCGCCTGGACGCGAACTCCGTTGGCATCACCGTCAAACCGACTGTCGAGCGTTCCAGTGAAGTGACCGATCGGCAGATCGCGCATGATTTGTGCAACGGCGGGCTCTTCGGACGTCCAGATTACGCGCAGGGCTTCCGCAATAGTTCGCGGGGCGACCTTGTTCTTCTCGTTAAGCCCAGAGCAGTCATGCACAACCAGATTGTCGTTGTAAACGCCGGCTTCTCCCAGGACCTTCTCCAGATGTTCCGTCGCGTCCGGCAGAGTCGAACCGTCACCGGCGGTAGCCGAACTCATGCGACAAAGCTGCTCGGCAAGCGTATTGTCAGAATCCGCCAGCATGAGTCGCGTGACCTCACCAACCGTCGCTGAATTAACCGCGGCAACCAGCGTGCCACCGGCCTCCTCGAAGCGCTCATCAGATTTCTGGATCTGCACATTAACGCCCAGATCCTTCAGATTCTGCTGCAAAACCTCCGCCACGTGAGTTCCCGGATCGTCCCGATAGGGCTGATACCCCGCTCCCGGCAATTCACCGCGATCAACCGCGAATGCCGACAGGTGACCAATCCAGTGCTCAAGCCCGGCCGCGAGCGCCGATTCGCGAGTCTCGCCCTCAAAAATCTTTGGATGATAAACCAGTGTGCTGACATCGCGGTTGGCGTACTTATCCGCAAGTTCGTTCGCAGTCGCCTTCGCCAAGTCCTCCAGGCCCGCGTGACCGTTAACCTCCGTCGGGTCACCCGCACCCTCCGCCAGGAGCAGATCGCCTTCCCCAACCAGATGCAAAGCACCGTCCTCGTCAATAAAAACGGACGTCGCCAACGTGTCGGTAGGATTTATCGAATTCACAGTCGTCAGCGCCGTCAGCACTTTAATTACGGACGCGGGCGTCATGCCCTGTTCGCCATTTCCATTTAGGAGGACGTTCCCTGTCATGGCGTCGATCACATACGCGCCGGGGGTGAACTCTTGGTCTTTACCGGCCTGAACGAGCTTATTCCACGCCGGTTGCACGTCCGCGGGGACAATCGGTGGAACGTCAACGAGGACGCGAGCTGGCAGAGCGCCGGAGGCCTGAACCGGCTCACGATCAGGGGCTTCCGCGCCAACAATTGGGGGTTCACTGGTCAAGTATCCAGGCGCAATATCTTGAATATCGGCATAAACATACCCACCAACGCCCGCAAGTAGCACAAAAGTGCCTAGAATCGCGGTAAGAGTTCTTTTTGGCATGTGCCCTCCAGGTTGCGGTCAACACTACCAAGTGTAGATCGTATTTCTTTACGTCCCGTCAGGTAACCTGGAAGTCATAACCGAGTGAAGGGAAAGATCACGGTGGAGTTCGACGTCACAATTGAAATCCCCAAGGGTAACCGCAACAAGTACGAAGTGGACCACGAAACCGGCCGCATTCGCCTAGACCGCATGCTGTTCACATCCACCCGTTACCCCGATGATTATGGGTTTATTGATGACACGCTTGGAGAGGACGGTGACCCGCTGGATGCGCTAGTGATTCTAGAGGAGCCCACCTTCCCCGGATGCGTGATTCGATGCCGCGCACTAGGCATGTTCCGCATGCGCGACGAAGCCGGCGGTGATGCCAAGGTCATCTGCATCCCATCAGGCGACCAGCGCGCTTCCTGGCGCACCGAGATCGAAGACATCTCCGAGTTCCACCGCCTAGAAATCCAGCACTTCTTCGAGGTCTACAAGGACCTCGAGCCCGGCAAGTCCGTTGAAGGCGCACACTGGGTTGGCCGTGAAGCTGCTGAAGAAGAGATTCGCAACTCCTACCGTCGCGCCGAAGAAGCCGGCTACTACAAGAAGGACAACAAGTAGTAACTAGCGAGCCTTCTGGGCCTTGGATACTGCAGACCGCAGAAGCTAACTGCAATGGTTAGGCAGAACTAGGTTTTAGACATAGAAGGAGCGGCTCCCATTCG
>DUQT01000111.1 GCA_012837655.1 Actinomyces sp.
GGAGCCTTGGGAAGTTCCCGGGGCTCCGCGCCTTTCTTCTTGCGCTTTTGTTTGATTCTTGAGGGCGTTGCTAACGTCCATCACTGTTCTCGAGGGCGTTGCTAGCGTCCACCACTATTTTCGAGGGCGCTGCTGCGTGTCCAGCGCTCCTCTTGATGCAGGCACAACGCTCGTATCCCCGATTTTTGAGGGCGTTCTATTCTTCCAGTACGGATTTTGGTAGGCGGTGTACGGTGACAGCTCCGATGGCTGTGAAGGGATGTAGCGGGTCGGGGTTTTCAGACCCGGTTGGGCCACCGAGCTCGGAGTGGGCCAGTGCGCTCATTACGACGTAGGCGTCGCCTTGGTCCCAGCCGTGGTCGATGGTGAGGAAGTCGTACAGGTCTTCGTAGCCGTTCACGATTGATTGCTGTACTGGGTTGTCGATGCCGATGAAGCACCATTCGTCAGCAGTTTCGATGCGGGGTGCGCGGATCGTCTTGCCTTTAATTAGGTCTACTTCAACCACAGCTACGCCCTCGGCTTCAATTGCTACGAAGGATGATTCGCCACGCGCCATGATGGCGTGGATGTCGCCGATGGATAGGAAGGCGCCCTCGACTTCGACTGGTAGGTACACGATGGAACCGGGTTTTGCGTCGGTGAGGTCCATGTTGCCGCCGGAGGGGAAGCTCGGCATGATTGTCGATCCGGGTTCGCCCGCGGGTGCGGTGCCTATGCAGCCGATCATGGGGCGGGTGTCAGTGGAGATCTTCTCCGTCAGTTTGACTACACCTTCGGCGATGGGGATTTGACGGGAGAACACGTCGTCGCCCATGCGGCTGGCCAGCGCGCCAGAGCCGGGAAGGGACACGGACCAGCCGTAATCCTTCAGCTGGATGTCGCGGATCGTGACTTTGAGTGTGTCGCCAGGTTCGGCGCCTTCAACGTAGACAGGGCCGGTGATCGGGTTGATGGGCGATTCACACTGGCTGAGGTCCTTCTTGTCATGAAGTTCAGCGTAGAGGGCGTCGTCAGTCTCGAATCCGATGGTCTCACCTGTACCAGGCTGGATGCGTAGTGCCGGCTCAATGCCGGCTTCGAAACTGGTGCGGCCATTTTCTTTGCCAAGGAAATGATCGATCTGTGTCACGCAGACTCCTTTGTTCGGGATTTTGCTTGTTTCTAAGCCTCAGTTAGTTGCCATCGTATCCAAACAAGGCAGGGGTGTGGTGAGTAGTTGATACACGCACAACAAACCACCGCAGCAAACCAAAAAAAACGACCCAACCCCTACATCGCTGAACTAGAAAAAGCCCACGAATACAACAACGCACTCGCATCCGGTGTGAAACTCGAAGCCGGCGCCAACATCCCCAAAGGCCAAGGCACCACCAGCAACGAAACCCTCAAATACAACGACCTGCTCACCAACGGCAGTGACGGCTTCATGGGACGGCTACGCTACTCAAAACTCGACATCGACCTCCCCATCTACCACGGCACCAGCGACGACACACTCCTCAAAGGAATCGGACACCTCGAAGGAACATCCCTACCCGTCGGGGGCATCGGCCAACGCTCCGTCCTCACAGCCCATCGTGGACTACCCGAATCAAAACTCTTCACCAACCTTGACAAAGCACAAAAAGGCGACATCTTCACCGTCGCAGTGCTCGATCAAGTGCTCAGTTACCGCGTCATCGACAAAATCACCGTCGAACCCGACGACACCGAAACCCTATTCGCAGAACCCGACCAAGACCTAGTCACCCTCATCACCTGCACGCCGCTGGGAATCAACACCCACAGAATCCTCGTAACCGGCGAACGCATCATTCCCACCCCACAATCAGAAGTCGACGCCGCCGAACGAGCATCCGAACTCCCACACTTCCCATGGTGGATACTGGTCCTCGCCGGCACACTATTGCTGGTGGGCATCTACGTCTGGCGCAGCGGATACCCACCACAGACCACGCACCAACAGCTGATCGACGATCCCAAAAAAGAACGCAACCTGTGAAAATGGTTAACCACAGGTAACAAAGTGTTTGATACGGGATTAATATGTAATAAGAATGTCAGTGCGCGAGATGTTACGGAATTGTTATATTCCTGTGCGCACAATTAACATGGACGGCGTGCTACATCTGACTGAGAAATTGTCCAGCATGTAGAAAAAGCTCTGCAAAGGGGAAGATCCGCATGTTGGTGCGCGAAACTAAGCCCATGGCACAGAGCGCACTTAGAAAGATACCACAGAATTCTGAATGTTAAATGGGAAACCCCGTAATTTTGTTTAACTCTTCCGAGCTTTATTCTGGCCACTCTTGCTTATGTTAGGCGACACTAACCTAAAAGTCAGGTGTTATGCTGTGTTTACATTTACATTCCATTAACTGAAAAATGGTCAGCTCCAGCAGGTGCAAGACCATAGAAGTGCAATTCTGAAAGAGGTCGTGCCATGAGCACTCACATGCGCCGCGTGTCTGTGGTCGCGATCCTGGGTTTGGTCCTCGCATTATTCGCGTGGATGTTACCCGGGAACGCGAGCGCAGTCAGCGAGGAACCCTCCGGACCGCAAGTCGCGGCCGTTGCAGAAAGCCAGGAAGCATCAGACGTCGCGGAGCCAGACGAAACTGTTTCCGAAGACGTAGCTCCCGTTGAAGCTCAGCCGGCTGAAGAGGTCGCAGCTGAGCATCCCGCCCCCGCGGTGGAACCGGCCGACTCCCAAGTTGCGGAAGTTGCCGATGAGCCAGTTCAAGAACAGCCTGCAAACGAAGAACCAGTCGAAGACGACTTCGTTGCATCCAACCCGGACCACTTGCCAGAAGGTTACGTAGCTCCGGAGTTCACAGGCATTGATTACAACGTTTACCCCGCGACCGACTTCGCTTCAAATATGAAGCCGAGGGCGGTGCGCATGGCACGCAGCGTTGAGGACCCCGTAATTGGTGAGGACCACCCGCAGGACCCGGGTGACGTACTCCTTTTCAAACAAGCTAAGCCTGTGGACGGAATGCTGAACACATGGGACGTCACGCTCCGCGTCGAAGGAAAAGATATTCCGAGCACTTCTGACGTCGTGCTTGTCATCGATACCTCCGGAAGTATGAATAGGTTTGGACGTATGCAGGCAGCAAAAAACGCCGCTAACGCATTCGTCGACAAGCTACTGCCCTCTGAAAACACGCGTATTGGCGTGGTTTCTTTTGAAAGTGTCGTTCAGATCCGACAGGCGCTGACCAACAACGCTAACGCGCTCAAGGGCGCGATTAATGGACTCCAAGCAAATGGTGGTACCTTCACCCAGGGAGGCGTGCGTCAAGCGCAAGCGATGCTTGAGAATTCCAGCGCGGATCACAAGCACATCGTATTGCTTTCTGATGGTGTGCCAACCTTCTCATACGAGATGTCCAACCCGGATGGCTACTTGCAGGATTACGGTCCTCGCGATTTTGAAACCACTGCCGCGGCCCCCAGGGATGCTTATACCGACACACGCGTAGGTGACGGCACGGACTTGCGTTACCAATACAAGCATTCAGGTGGCCTTTTTCCCCGACCTCCGTACTACTACTACAACCACGGCAACTCTGCCATTGCCGAAGCCGGGTTCGCTGGGACGGCTGGAAGCAACGTTTGGACAGTTGGTCTTCAAACGGACTCAATCGGTAATGGCATTCTGAACGATATGACGAAAGGTGTAGGTACCTTCACCGAGGTCACTAACGTCGAGCAACTGACTCCTGTTTTTGAACAGATCGCCGGTGCGATTGCCTCAGCAGTGAAGGACGCAAGCGTTAACGACCCAATGGGCACCGGTTTCGAGATTCCGACAGCAAACGTCGATGCTATTACCTCAGTTCCGGAGAACACGTTCGAAATCAATGACGAAAACAGTCACATCACCTGGAATCCGGGCACGTTGACCACTCCGATCGAAGAGGGTTCTGACATCAGGTACGCGGAACTCAAATACCGCGTCTCGATCAACGACGATATTCTCAACGCGGAAGCAGCAGACGGCAAGTATCCCACCAATGGGGACGCAAAAATCGCCTACGTAGATGCTTACGGAGTTAGCCAGACGGCCTCATTCCCCGTTCCTTACGTGAATCCGACGCTTTACACCGTGCAGAAAATCCTTCTAGATGAAAATGGCAACACGGTTCAAGAAAACGAGAACTTCAATGTAAACGTCAACGGTCCTGATTTTAACCAAGATAACCCCTATCAGCGTCAGCTCGTTCTGAACCCTTCAGATGTGGCCAAGCGTGTGATCACTGATCTTAGAATCACCGGTAAGTACACGGTTGCAGAAGAAGAAGATTCTGACTACACCACCACGTACAAAATGAATGGTGTACCTGTAGATCAGGTTACCTTCATCGCGGAAGAGGGAGACGATCACGAAATTGTCGTCATCAACAAACCTGCCAGCGGCCAGCTCGCCATCACCAAGCAACTAGCTGGTGACGCCACAGAAATGGCTCAAGAGCTGACCTACACAGGTACCTACAGGTGCGCGTTGGGTAACGAAGATAACGTAACGGCAGAAGGAACCTGGAAAGTCACTGGCGAAGACGCAGCAATGCTCACGCCAAATGCTGAAGGTGCGGACGCCGCTGACACCGTTGACGTGAAGGTCAACTCAACCTGTGTGATCTCGGAAAACCCTGTAAATATTGACGAAAACAAGGCTGAGTTCTA
>DUQT01000112.1 GCA_012837655.1 Actinomyces sp.
AGAGATCCGAACTATGAAACGAGGAATCATGACCACCTCAAACCAACCTCCGGCACCTCAAATGCCGCAGCCTAACCAACCCCCAGTTCCAGTCCAACTACCCACCCGCACGCCGGCCGTCGTCGTAACCATCATCGGCCTAGTACTGATGCTGTTGATCGCTCCCTTCGTATTCTTCGGAGGGTTCATCTACGATCAGGGCACCAATATCGAGGAAACCATTAACTCTGGCCTGACTCGCTCCAGCATTCAAAACGGTGCTGAAGTTTCCGTAGAGACTTCTGGCATCGTCGCCCTTGAGATAACGCCACCAGCAAATGACGCAAGGTGCACGTTGACGCGTGACGGCCAGTCGTACGAGTTTGCACGCGAAGTGTATGACGACGACTCTAACTACATGCCCACGTCCACAGTCATGAGCATTGTTGGTGTCGACGAAGGCAAATACGAAGTTCAATGCGAAGGACTACCTGACACCGCCACGCTTACGGTGGTTGATGTATCAATCATTGGCTCGGCAGCCAAATCGGCAGTTGTCTTCATCATTTGGGCAACAGTAGTTGGTGGAATCGGTTTCGTGATGATGGTAGCCGGTCTGATCTGGCTGGTGGTTATTAACCGTCAGCGCGCGAGACTCTACTACGAAGCACAAGCACGCGGGCGATACTAACCTCCGCACGTCATCCAGGGCATGCACCGAGCGCATGTAAGGAAGCCGTCTTGAACTGAAACCCAAAGAAGTCCGGCCCCGAAATTTCGGGGCCGGACTTCTTTGACTAGAGATTAGTTTTGGAGACTACTTCTGCTCGATGTAGATCTTGGAGAAGAACTCGCCGAGCTCTTCAGGCTTGTCTAGTGGCAGAATGTGGGCGACATACATGTCGGGACGGACGACAACTACGACGCCGTCTTCAGAGAGCTCGCGCTCTTCCCAAATGTCCGTGTCAGGCATGTCGAAGCCGGTCCACAGGCCCTTCGGAAGCTTGCCGAAGACCTTTTCCTTGTTTTCAAGCTGGAACGGACCCGTGTCCGGCTTGAAGATCTTGGGCACGTCGTTCGGGTTGATCTCGCGGTGATCCTGCTGGTAAATGACCTTGATGTCAAACAGGAAGTCGCGATCCTTGCCCTCCGGGGTGAACTTGTTGACGGGGGAGTCTGCAGACTCATCCATCCACTTCGCCCACTGTGCAACCTTGGAATCGTGGTCGGAGCACTTCGCTGAATCCGCGAACACGTAGATGCGCCAGCGGCCGTCAGCTTCGTGCAGGTGGCCCAGGTGTACCGGGTTTGCATCCGAGCGGCGCACAACTTCAGAGGACTTGAAGCGCTTGCCCATCGGGAAGCCCTTTGCGAGGTCCTGGTAGGTGGGCTCACCAACCAGAAGTGCCGGCGGGTACTCGGTGCGGAAGCCGTTGGAGAACTCGCCGCCCTCAACGTAGAACTCTTCGATCGGAATGTCGGCGCCGGGGCCCTTGTAGGTGCCGGCAACACGAGCGGACCATTCGGAGTCAAAGTCGATCAGGTTCTGAGCAATAACCTGGCGCTCTTCCGTGTAGGTCCGCAGGATCGAAGCCGGAGCCAGACCGCGTAGCACGTGAGCGACCTTCCAACCCAGGTTGAATGCGTCCTGCATGGACACGTTCATACCCTGGCCAGCCTTTGCAGAGTGCGTGTGGCAAGCATCGCCAGAAATGAAGACGTGCGGGTCACGAGTTCCGGCTTCTTCGACTGGAATCTCGTCAAAGCGGTCGGTTACGCGGTGGCCGACCTCGTATACGGACCACCATGCAACGTTCTTCACGTCGATCGAGTATGGCGAGATGATCTCGTTCATGCGACGAATGATCTCTTCGATCGGGGTCTTGCGAATCTCGTGGTTGTCGTCCTCGTCGATCAGGCCCAGGTCAACGTAGGAGCGGAACAGGTATCCACCTTCACGCGGAATGTGGAGGATCGAACCGTGCTTGGACTGGATGATCGACTTGCGGCGGATATCTGGGAAGTCTGAATCCGCGAGGACGTCCATTACACCCCATGCCTGGTACTGAACTTTGCCCAGGTGCTGTGCGCCAATCGACTTACGAACGCGGGAGTGTGCACCATCAGCACCGAGGACGTACTTGGCTGAAACTACGCGCTCAACGCCTTCCTGTTCGCCAGCGGTTCCAACCAGGCGACACTTGACGGGGTATTCGTCGTCGTAGTTGACCTCAAGGTCAACGAAGTCCCAACCCCAGTTAGGCACTAGGCGTGAAGGGGAGTTGTATGCAAACTCGCGGAAGTAATCGAGGACGCGAGCCTGGTTAACGATTAGGTGGGGGAACTCGGAAATCCTGTGCGGATCGTCTTCAGTGACATTGTCAAGGACGATGTGATCCGGGTTCTTGGGATCCTGCTTCCAGAATGCAGTTTCTGTAATGCGGTAGGCCTCAGCAGTAATTTCAGGCGCAAAACCGAATGCTTGGAAGGTTTCGACCGAGCGTGCCTGGATGCCGTCCGCGTGACCAAGCGGAAGGCGACCGGCACGACGATCAATAACTGCGGTACGAATCTCGGGGAACACCGACATCTGTGCAGCCATCAGCATTCCTGCCGGGCCAGCTCCAATGACTAGAACGTCTAGTTCATCGGGCAGTTCCGGAGAACGATCGACCCCCAGGCCCTCAGGCGCCTTTACTCGAGGGTTTTCGGAGACGTAGCCGTAATGGTGAAATTGCACGATATATCCTCACTACTCTGTGGGCGACGGGATTGCCCCGCCAAACCTGTCGTACATGTATTCGTATATGATTATTGCAATATTGACCGGCTATTGGGTCGCAATGTGCTCTATTTCACAATAACCATACTCGCTAGAGGATACTCATGCGGATACTTTGCTCATCCAAACTTCTATCGCTGGAATAGCGGCTGCGAGGGCCCTATCAGTAGTGGCTGTGTCGCGAATTTCGATCTTCAGGTCTTCCAAATCCGGGTCGCGGAAAGTTCTGAGGCCGCGCTTGAAATGATCCCAGGCTGACCGAATAGCGGTTACGGAGGTTCCGTTAATCGCTACAGTGTTGGTCATTGCGATGCCGGATAGGGCTGTCGTTAGCACGCCAAGCGTGTACACAAAATCATCGACGATAGGTGCTACGAGGGTGTTTCCAGCCCGATAAATAGTTAGTACGTCATCTAGATTTCGGGTGTTTTGGGCATCGTGGTTGTTCAGGGAGTGGACGGCGTCCATGAGGGCGTCCAACGATAGGCCGGCACTGACACATCCGACGTGGCCCATGTAGCAGACACGATCGGAATTGGGCAGGGGGAGGTGATCAAGGTATCCGACACCCTGGTCTGGTGTCGCTACGATTTGGCGATTGTAAACAAGGCCGTGCTCAATATTTTCTCCCACTGAAAGCATTGCGAACGTGTCTGTGTCTCGGCCAACCCCGTAGAATCGCTCCCACATCGTCATAGCGTGGGAGTTGTTCACGATCGTCACGGGATGTTCCAGCTTGTCTTGAAGTTCTGCGCGCAGGTCAATGTCTCGCCACTGCAGGTAGCGGGAGTTGACAACCACGGAGCGGTCTTTGACGCGGCCTTGAATGCTCACGCTGATTCCGCGAATTAGTGAGGTGTCAAAACTGGCTTCGCGAGCCTGATCTTCAACAGAGTTGATGCAGGCTACGATCTGGCCGACCACATCGTGCAGCTGGTTGCTTGGAAGCTCGTTTTCGCATTTGAATAGGACTTCTGCGCCGGTGTTGATAATCACGGTGCTGACGACGTTGCGTTCGACAGCTACGCCGATAAATGCATGCCCCTTCTTGTTAATGTCGAGCATGACTGTAGGACGTCCTCGGCCAGACGCCGGTTGGACCCGTGATGCCTCGTGAATAAAGTTAGCTGCAATCCACTTCTTCGTAATCCTGGTAAGGGTTGGAGCTGACAGGTTCAGCTTGTTAGCCAGGTCGGTTCTAGAGGTGGGACCGTCAGTGATGATCGACGCGGCAACTGCGTAGTGTGAATCTTGGGAGTGGATCACGGTTCTGCTTCCTTGTTGGTATGGGATGTCCGTCGAGGCGTTACTAAACTACCCGTGGTGGTTATTTGGTTGTCTCAAATGTTGAATTTAGCAAAATGATGAGCGCAGTCAGACATTTGACCGGGAGCTGAGCGCTTTTGGGGCAGAATTAGCGACAAGGATAACAAGTTGGGGACTATTTTTCTTCTAACCAGGGTAGAGAAAGGCCGAAAGACTCAACTAGTGAGCGACTGACCTTCGGGCCGGTGAAGGTAAAGTTCCAATCTGAAAAGAACTGAGTTAGCAGTCTGAGCTGTTCCTCTCCATACGTCGGCCACGTGTCGGGACCAATACCCTGCGAATTCTTCAAGACCTTCATGAAAGCGTCCTTTCTTTCGGGGCCTGGAAGTGTAGCTGTGTAGGCCATCAGTGCCTTTGCGTTATTGATCACCGCTCGGATCTTCCGCTCATTCTTGATCGGGCATTCGCCATTCTTCAATCGAGCCACGTCCTCGTCGGTCATTTTTGCGACTTGTGAAATTTGGAAGTTGTGGAACGCTTTTCGCAGTCCTTCTCTTTTTGCGAGGACGGTTGCCCAGGTTAGGCCGGCCTGGAAAGTTAGCAGGCTCAACATTTCAAATACCTGATCGTCAGAGGTTGGTGGCTTGCCCCATTCCTGTTCGAAGTACTTTCGGGTTTCCTCGTTTACGTCCGCCCATGCGGGAATTGTTGTCATAGTGACCACTCCTTTCCAGGCCAACGTAATCGACCGGCTTGAAGTCGATCTGCCGGCGGGGGGC